>JBFKMA010000071.1:0-9253 GCA_041630175.1 Albidovulum sp. | reverse complement strand
TCGATCACGATGGGCGCATGCGTCGCCGGCGGCGTCGTCACCAGCACGGCCTCGCAAAGCGATGCCCCGGCGAGGTCGAGATGCGATGCGAAGGGGGTGGCGCCGGTCTCGCGCGCGAAGGCCGCGGCCGCGTCGCCGTCGGTATCGGCCACCGCGACGAGGCGCGCGGTCGCGCCCTTGGCGATCGCTGCCGCATAGGCGCGGGCGATCGCGCCGGCGCCGACGAGGCCGAGTCTGAACGGCGCGCTCATTTCGCGGCCTCCGCGACCCTGGTCCGGGCATAGTCCGAGATCCGGTCGGCGATCATGTCGACATGGACCTCCTCGAGCCGCTCGTTCCACGGCAGGACGAGGACATGGCGCAGGAAACCGTAGACGCCGCGGTATTTCTCGGGCGCGTAGTCGAGCACCTCGCGGCGCGCCAGCGAGAACGGGAACCGGCTGCCTCCGAAGGTCTGCTGGTCGCGGATCACCGCGCATTCGAAAGCCGGCTTTCTGATGTAGCGCGGCGCCGAGGCGATATCGCCGGTGCGCAGCGCCGCGGCTAGCGCATCCGGCCCGCCGAGCTCCGGCGAGACGCGCAGCGCGTATTTCCAGTAGCCGTGCTGGCCGCGCTCGGGCGGTCGCGGCAGTTCGAGCCCGTCGATATCGCCGATCGCGGCGGTCAGGCGTTCGGCCATCTTCCGCCGCTGGCCGATGCTTTGGGAGAGCTTGCCGAGCTGCGCCATCGCGACGGCGCCCTGCAATTCGCTCATCCTTCCGTTCAGCGCCGCGAAATAGTGGTCCGGATCGGGGTCGCCGTAACCCCAGGCCTTGTCGACGAAGAGCCGGACCCGGCGGGCCAGCGTCTCGTGGTTCGAGATCACGATGCCGCCTTCGCCGGTGGTTATGTGCTTGCCCTGCTGGAGGCTGAAACACCCGATTGCGCCCAGCGTCCCCACCGGCCGGCCGGCATAGGTGGCGCCATAGGCCTGGGCGCAGTCCTCGATCACCGGGATGCCGCGGGAATTGGCCAGATCGAGGATCGGCCCCATCTCCGCCGGGTTGCCGAACAGGTGGGTGACCACGATGGCGCGCGTGCTGGCTCCGAGGACGGGCTCGATCGTCTCGGCGGTGACGTTGCCGGACCGGGGATCGACATCGGCGAAGACCGGCACCGCGGTCTGGTAGATGATCGGCGTGATCGCCCCCATGTCGGTGACCGGAGAGGTCACGATCTCGTCCCCGGGTGCGGGGTCGATGGCGGCGATCGCCGCATGGATGGCGCTGGTTCCCGAGGCGCAGGCGGAGGCGAAGGAGGCCCCCATCCGCGCGGCGAAAGCCGCCTCGAAGGCCTTCACGAAGGTGCCCTTCGTGCTCGTCAGGGTGCCGCTGCGCACCGCCTGCGCGAGCAGTTCGATCTCTTCCTCGCCGAGGAGCCGTCCGCTGGCATCCTGATCGGATGGAATCGATGGCGCGGGCGCCCCGGCCGTTTGCACAATGGTCATGTTACCTTCCCCCCCTGGTTACGGCCATCGCGCCCACACATCTTCGGTCCAGCAGGCGCGCGATGGCAATCTCGCCGAGCAAGTGCAGATGCCCTGCAATCGCGCGGAGAAGCCTGAGCTTGGACCGGCCGAGCAACCGGGTCTCCAGCACGACGGGATGCTCGGCAATCCGCCAGCCGGCCATGTCGAGTCGCGCCAGCATTTCCGCGACTCCGATGAACCCCTCGTGGCGCAGGATGAGCCCGTCGAGCGCGCTCTTCTGATGAATGCGGAAGCAGCTCGTATAGGTCGCGAGCTTGTTGCGGAGCACCTGGCGATAGAGCCACGAGGCGCCGCGCGACACGAACAGGCGCCAGCCCGGGACACCCTCGACCCCGGCGCCGGCGTGATAGGGCGAGGCCGTGACCAGCGCCACGTCGGGCGCCAGCAGCGCCAGCATCTCCTCGATCCTTGCGGGATCGTAGCTGCAGTCGCTGTCGATGGTGGCCACGGTGTCGTCCTCGGCTGCGCCGATTCCGGTGAGAATCGCGGCGGCGACGCCCCTGTTGCGATCGTGCCGCACCAGCCGGAAGCGCGCGTCGTCGCCGAACAGGCGTTGCATCTCCGGCCAGGTTCCGTCGGTGCTGCCGTCGTCGACGAGCACGAAGGACAGCCTGTGGCGCCTGCCGAGGCCCGCATCGAGGCTGGCGAACACGTTGGCAAGATAGGCCAGCCCCGCCTCCTCGTTGAAGCAGGGCACCACGATCGAGACCGGAACGCCCCGCGCCGCGACCTCCGCCCGCGGCGTGGCCGCCGGCGCGGCCGGTTCCGAGCGCATCGCCCTTTCCTCGGCAAGCCGGAGATGCTCGCGCACCGGCACGAACTCCGCGCAGTCCAGCAGCCGTTCCAGGCGGTCCCCGAAGATCGCATGGTTGCGGTAGGAGAGGAGCCGCTGCGCGCGCGACAGGATCGCCAGCTCGGCCAGTTCGGGATCAATCTCCCAGAGCTTGAAGGTGAACACGCGCGGCGCGCGCGGCGCGGTACAGCCCGCGAGATACCGCCCGAGGAGCGCGCCCGGCACCTGCCTGAGGCACTCTCCGCCGGCAAGGGCCACGTCCTGCCCGGCGACGCGCAGGCTTGGCACCCCGACCCGCACCGGCGCTGCCTCTGCGGACGAATCCGGTGGCGCCCGGAACCGAGCGGCCGCCGAGCCGAGGCTGCATTCATAGCGAAACCCCAGCGCCCCGGGATCGTGGGTCCGCGGGCCGGATCGCTGCGCCCGCGCGACCCGGCAGCCATGCACGACCCGTCCCGCCGCCGCCTCGAGCAGGCGCTTGGATTCGCCCGCATGTTCGGCGATATCCGCCGCCCCGGGGCCAACCGGCCGCCGACCCCAGGCGAAATGGCAGGCGATCTCGTGACCTTCGCCCGCGATTTCGGCGATCAGCGCCCGATGCCGCTCCGTGACCCAGCTGCCGGTGAAGAAGGTCGCCTTCGCGCGGTGCCGATCCAGCAGCCGCAGGACCCGCGCGGCATTGCGGGGGATCCGCGCGGGGAACCTGTCCCAATGCCGTTCCGGCACCCCACGCCCGGTCGTGACGAGCTGGAAGTGCTCCTCGAGATCGATGGTCAGAAGATGCCGGTTCCCGCTCACGACTAGTTAACCGCCCCCTTGTCACTGGTATCCATTGCCGTCCCGCCGCGCAGCCTGGCGCTCCAGGTCTGGATGGCGTCGACGATGCGCCGCGCGCTGTCGCCCTTTCCGAACGGGTTTGCGATCGGCCGCACCCGACACGCCCAGGCGTTCGGCGCCTCGGCCTCGAGCAGTTCGGCCAGGAACTGTTCCGGTGTTGCCCCGACCAGCCGCGCCACGCCGCATTCGACCACCTCGGGGCGCTCGGTGTTCTCGCGCAGAATAAGAAGCGGTTTGCCGAGAGTGGGGGCCTCTTCCTGAACGCCGCCGGAATCGGAGACCACCAGCCAGGCGGAGGCGAGACAGTGCAGGAAGTCGGGATAGGGCAGAGGCGGCAGGAGATGGATGCGTGGCACGCCCCCGAGTTCGCGCGCCGCGACATCCGCGACGGCCGGGTTCGAATGCACCGGGAAGACGAGGCTGACATCGGCGCGGCTTTCGACGAAACCGCGCAGCACGCGCAGGCGCGCGCGCATCAGCTTGCCGAAGCTTTCCCGGCGATGCGTGGTGAGCAGGACGAGACGCTGTCCGGCGAGGCCCGCGAGCAGATCGCGGATTTCGGGCGAGGGCTTCTGCCGCTTCCGGATCAGCCCGATCGCATCGACGATGGGATTGCCGCTGCGGACGATCCGGTCGGCCGGCACGCCCTCCGAGAGCAGCGTCGCCACATTGCGGTCGGTCGGGGCGAAATGAAGGCTCGCGATCGCGGTGACGAGCCGGCGGTTCATTTCCTCGGGAAACGGGCTCTCGCGCGCGCCCGAGCGCAGCCCGGCCTCGATATGCCCGACCGGAATCCGGCGATGCCACGCCGCCAGCGCCGCCGCGAGCGCACTGGTCGTATCGCCCTGGACAAGCGCGATGTCCGGGGTCTCGGCCGCGAGCACGTCGTCGAGGCGCGCCAAGAGCCGGGACAGAAGGCGGTTCAGCGTCTGTCCGTGGATCATCGCCTCGAGATCATGGTCCACCCGGATATTCCAGAGTTCGATCAGCGGCCTGACGAGATCGGTGTGCTGCGAGGTCAGGACGGTGACGGGCGTGACCCCGCGCCTGCGGTTGAGCACGCGCAGAACCGGGAGGAACTTGATCAGTTCCGGCCGGGTTCCGAACACGCACAGAACCTTCACCCCGTTCCCGCCGGGCGCGGTCCGCCTGGCGAGCGGTTGCGATGCGTCAAGACCGCGGTGACGTTCAGGCCCCCATCCCAAACGGTTCATGACATTGCCCGCCTCGAACTCAGCGTCACGAGGTCGTCTGGCGCGTGCGCCAATTGCACTGTGTTACCCATCAACCTCCAACCCTGCACCGGTGGTTCGGTTGGACCTCAAGGTTCATCTGCGGCGAACGAAAACGCCGATCTGGGCCGCGAGACGCCCCTTAATTCATTCAAGATCTCAAAAATTCGTCGAAACCGAACCGAAAATATACCGCAGATCCTCCAGCCCGCACGATGCGGCCTGGCTCCCTCGGACCGGCGATTCGAAACCTTTCATCATTATGAAGCGTCCCGGCAACGCATTGCCCAGTCAAGAAATATCGCCGGCTGTGGTCTCATTGGCCCTTAGGAGACCGTCAGCCGTCGCCCGTGTTTTCACGGTGGAACCGATCGGGGCGGCGGCGGTGTATTGTCAAACGTCTTGTCATCGGCGGCATTTCCCTGTCCCCTTGGTTTCATGCACCGCCGCCGCTCGTTCAACCGGCGGTCTTGCGGAAGGCGGATATTGGCGGGGACCTGTCGAAGGACCGAAATGCTATGCCTGAGCCAGGAACGCGCGATCCGAGCCACGAGCCGTCCGCCTCGCCGGACCGGGAATCCCCGCGGTACCGGGCGATCCTGCACAACGTCGTTCCGAGCCACTTCCACGACCCGGTCGGACTGACGCTGCGGATTCTCCGCTCCGGCAACGGCGACGCCCTCTCGGCGCTGCTGCAGGCGGGATTGCGGCTCGGACTCACGCCGTTCGACATGGCGCTGGCCCGCCTCGCGGCCGACGATGACGACGAATCCGACGCGCCCGCACGCCCGGTGCTGTTCGTCACCGGGCCGCCGCGAAGCGGCACCACGCTTCTGCACCAGATCCTGATCCGGGCCTTGCCGGTCGCCTACATCTCGAATCTGGCGAGCCTCCTGCCGCGCAGCGCCGCCGCGGGCGCCTTCCCGCTCACCGGCGGACTAGCCAACGACCGGGTCCGGCTCGAAAGCTATTATGGCCGGACCCGGTCGCTGTCGGGACCAAGCGATGGGCTGGAATTCTGGGACCAGTGGCTGGGCCCCGACCGGCGCGCGATCCCTGCCGAGCTTGCGCCCGCCGCCGGCGCGGCGATGCGGCGCTTCTTCGCACGGCTGGAGCGGAAGTCCGGCCGCCCGGTCGTGGCCAAGAACAACAACCTCCTGGGGTCGGCGCATCTGGTCGCCGCCGCGTTGCCGAGCGCCCGCTTCGTCTGCCTGCGCCGCGATCCCCTGTATCTGGCGCAGTCGCTTCTGAAAGCGCGGCGCGACATCCACGGCTCGGCCGATATCAGTTACGGGATCGACCACCGCGATGGCCGTGGCACGCCTCCCCGCGATCCGATCGAGGACGTCCGGAGGCAGATCGATTACTACCAGGGCCTGCAGGCCGCACAGCTGGCGCGGCTTGGCGCGGATCGTTTCGCCGTCGTCAGCTACGAAGATCTCTGTGCCGACCCCGCATCGATCGTTCGCGAGATCGCAAGGACCGTGTTTGATTTTCACGACGTCGCCGAGATTCCGCCGCTCAAGCCAAGACAGCAGCGAACCCTGGACAGCCGCACCTTCGAACGGCTTGCGGGGCACCGCGTCGACCGGTCCGATCCGGACGGCTCCGAGCGGCCCGAATAGGGGATCGGTGCCGCCGATCGGGGATGGCGGCTTTTCCGCGAAGTCCTTCCTGCCCGCGTTCTGCCCGGAGCGCAGCGCCCGATCAGGTTCCGGGCCTGAACCCCTAATGGCCCGCGAATCTCCGCTGGGTCGGCGCCCCGTCCTCTGCCGCGCCGCGGCAGGCCGGGCCGTCGAGCAGTTCGGTCGGCTGGGCGATCGCGACCAGGGCCGCGCGGTTCGAAATCGTCACCCGCTGGCCCTCCACCGAGACGCCGGCATCGCGCAGCGACCGGATCGAGCGCGACAGGTTTTCCGGCGTCATCCCGAGATAGGAGGCCAGCAGCCGCTTCTCGATCTGCAGGTCGAAGACCGCGCCGCCACCGGCGCCGGATTGCCGCAGGAGATAGGCCGCCAGCCGCTCGCGCGAGGCGCGCAGCTTCAGGCCCTTGGCGTGGCGCACGACGCCGCGATAGCACTCGGCAAGCTCGCGCAGGATTGCCTGGGCGAAGGCCACGTCCTGCGCGAAGGCGGCGCGCAGGTCCGATCCCGGGATCAGCGCAACGCGCGAGGGCATCAAGGTGCGCGCCGACATCAGGTAGGGCGCGTCGGTGATGCAGGCCGCGAGGATGAAGGTCGAGATCGGGCGCACGACCGCCATCGTCGTTTCACGGCCGTTCCAGCCGGCATAGAGCTCGACCGCGCCTTCGGTCACCACGTGCAGGAAGTCGGCCTGCTGGCCTTCCTCGATCAGCGTGACCTGCGGCGGGAAGGACTGGTGATAGGCACCCCGCGTCAGCGCCGCAAAATGCTCCTCGCTCAGGTCGCGGAAAAGCGACAGGGCGCGGATCTCTTCGAGGTCGGCGTTGCGCATGAATCACCAGGGCAGGAAATGACGACTTGATAAATGCTAAGCCTCCCGCGGGCAAATGTCGATGCGCGGCGGGACATTTGCCCGCGGGTCGGCCGAACAATTCTTCAGCGCGATCGAAGATTTGTCATGGAAAGCTGATTTTCTGCAGAAAACCTCCAAAACTTGACCTGGATCAAGCCCCGAAAACCCTGCCGGTGGTTCTTTGCCGCCAATCGCGGGGGGCTCGTCCTCCCCGTGCCACTTACGGAGGCGACAATGCTTGATGGCACGCATGTGTCGAAGGGCGACCAGAACCGGGCCCTGGCACTCAGCACCATAGCGTTCACGGTCTGCTTTGCAGTCTGGACGATCTTTTCCATCATCGGCGTCGCGATCAAGAAGGAACTCGGGCTCTCGGAGTTCGAGTTCGGCCTTCTGGTCGCCACGCCGATCCTGACGGGTTCGCTCACCCGCCTGATCCTCGGCGTCTGGACCGAGAAGTATGGCGGCAAGCTGGTGTTCTCGGCGCAGATGATCCTCACGGGTCTCGCGACCTGGGCGCTGACGCTCGCGGACACCTATGTCATGTACCTGATCGCTGCGCTGGGCATCGGCCTCGCGGGCGGCTCGTTCATCATCGGTGTGGCTTACGTCTCGCGCTGGTACGATCAGGCCAAGCAGGGCACCGCGCTCGGCATCTTCGGGGCCGGCAACGTGGGCGCCGCCGTCACCAAGTTCCTCGCCCCCTTCGTCATGGTGGCCTATGGCTGGCAGGGCGTCGCCCAGGTCTGGGCCGTGGGCATCGCGCTGATGGGCGTGATCTTCTTCTTCCTCGCCAAGGACGACCCCAAGCTGGTCGAGCGCCGCAAGACCGGCGTCAAGGCTCCGAGTCTGCGTGAGCAGTTCGCTCCCCTGCGGAACCTCCAGGTCTGGCGCTTCTCGCTCTACTACTTCTTCGTCTTCGGCGCCTTCGTGGCGCTGGCGCTGTGGATGCCGCATTACCTGATCGACGTCTACCACGTCGACGTGAAGACCGCGGGCATGTCGGCGGCGGCGTTCTCGCTTTCGGCCTCGCTGTTCCGCGCCTATGGCGGCCACCTCTCGGACCGCTTCGGCGCCCGTTCGGTGATGTACTGGACCTTCGGCTTCTCGCTGATCTTCCTCTTCATGCTGTCCTATCCGCCCACGGATTACGTGATCCAGGGCAAGGACGGCCCGATCATGTTCTCGACCGAAATGAGCCGCTGGCCGTTCGTCATCACGCTCTTCTGCCTCGGCTTCTTCATGAGCCTCGGCAAGGCGGCGGTCTACAAGCACATCCCGGTCTATTATCCCGGCCATGTCGGCGCGGTCGGCGGGCTTGTCGGCATGATCGGCGGCCTCGGCGGCTTCATTCTGCCGATCATGTTCGGCGCGCTGCTCGACCTCACCGGTATCTACACGAGCTGCTTCGCGCTTCTCTTCATCCTTGTCGCGATCGCGCTTACCTGGATGCACCTCTCTGTCCGCGCGATGGAACGTGCCGCCCACGGCAAGGCTCTCGACGAACTTCCGGGTCTGCCCGAGATGCAGCCCATCCACATCCCTGGAAAGACCGTAATGAGACATACGCTTGAAGACTGGCGTCCCGAGGACCGTGCGTTCTGGGACGAGAAGGGCCGCAAGATCGCGCGCCGCAACCTGTGGCTGTCGATCCCGGCGCTGCTCCTGGCCTTCTCGGTCTGGATGGTGTGGTCGATGGTCGTCGCGCGGCTGCCCGCCATCGGCTTCGACTTCACGCCCGGTCAGCTCTTCTGGCTGGCGGCGCTTCCGGGCCTTTCGGGCGCGACGCTGCGCATCTTCTACAGCTTCATGGTGCCGATCTTCGGCGGCCGACTCTGGACGACGCTCTCGACCGCCTCGCTGCTCCTGCCGGCCATCGGCATCGGCTATGCGGTGCAGAACCCCGAGACGCCGTACCTGATCTTCATGACGCTGGCGCTCCTGTGCGGCCTCGGCGGCGGCAACTTCGCCTCGTCGATGGCCAACATCGCCTACTTCTTCCCGAAGCGGGAAAAAGGCAACGCGCTGGCGCTGAACGCCGGTCTCGGCAACCTCGGCGTGTCGGTCATGCAGTTCCTCGTGCCGATCGTCATCACCCTGGGTGTCTTCGGCGCCATGGGCGGCGAGCCGGTGACGATGGCCGACGGCAACCAGCTCTGGATGCAGAACGCCGGCTTCGTCTGGGTGCCGTTCATCATCGTCGCCACCGTCGCGGCCTGGCTCGGCATGAACGACATCGCCGACGCGAAGGCCTCGTTCCGCGACCAAGCGATCATCTTCACCCGCTTCCACAACTGGATCATGTGCATCCTCTACACGGGCACCTTCGGCAGCTTCATCGGCTACTCGGCGGGCTTCCCGCTGCTG
>JBFKMA010000070.1:0-9258 GCA_041630175.1 Albidovulum sp. | reverse complement strand
CTTATTTCCGCAAGCTTGGCTGGCGCAAGGTCGTGGCCTTCCAGACCCGCAACCCCCTGCACCGCGCGCACCAGGAACTGACCTTCCGCGCCGCGCGCGAGGCGCAGGCCAACCTCCTCATCCACCCCGTCGTCGGCATGACCAAGCCCGGCGATGTCGACCACTTCACGCGGGTGCGCTGCTACGAGGCGGTGCTGGACAAGTACCCGGCCTCGACCACGCATCTTTCGCTTCTCAATCTCGCGATGCGCATGGGCGGCCCGCGCGAGGCGCTGTGGCACGCGCTCATCCGCAAGAACCACGGGCTCACGCACATGATCATCGGCCGCGACCATGCCGGGCCGGGCAAGAACTCCCAGGGCAAGGATTTCTACCACCCCTATGCCGCGCAGGAGCTGGTGCGCCAGCACCAGGAGGAGATCGGCATCGAGATGGTCGATTTCAAGCAGATGGTCTACGTGCAGGAGAAGGCCCAGTACTTCCCGGTGGACGAGGTGCCGGAAGCCTCGACCGTGCTCGACATCTCCGGCACGGAGCTTCGCCGCCGGCTGCGCGAGGGGCTCGAGATCCCCGACTGGTTCTCCTTCCCCGAGGTCGTGTCCGAACTGCGCCGCACCTCGCCGCCGCGCGCCAAGCAGGGCTTCACGGTGTTCTTCACCGGGCTGTCGGGCTCCGGCAAGTCGACGATCGCCAACGCGCTGATGGTCAAGCTGATGGAGATGGGCGGGCGGCCGACGACGCTCCTTGACGGCGACGTGGTGCGCAAGCACCTCTCGTCCGAGCTCGGCTTCTCCAAGGAGCACCGCGACATCAACATCCGCCGCATCGGCTATGTCGCCTCCGAGATCACCAAGAACGGCGGCATCGCGATCTGCGCGCCGATCGCGCCCTATACCTCGACCCGCCGCGCGGTGCGCGAGATGATCGAGGCCTTCGGCGCCTTCATCGAGGTCCATGTCGCCACCAGCCTCGAGGAATGCGAGCGCCGCGACCGCAAGGGGCTCTACAAGCTCGCCCGCGAAGGCAAGATCAAGGAGTTCACCGGGATCTCCGACCCCTACGAGGAACCGCAGAACCCTGAACTGCGCGTCGAGACCGAGAATGTCGACGTCGACAACTGCGCCCATCAGGTGATCCTGAAGCTCGAACAGATGGGCCTGATCAGGGCCTGACACGACAGCGCAATCAGGCGAAGGCCCCGGCTCTGCCGGGGCCTTTCGCATTCCAGCCGCCCCGTTAGCGGAGGCTCAGAACGTCAACTCTCCGCACATGACGATGCAGCCCTGCCCGCCGACCCGGACGCCGGTGATCGCCTCGGGCGGGCCCAGCACCTCGACCCGCGCCCGGCCGGGCCGGCCCATGCCGTGGCCCTGTTCGGCAATGTAGCTCGGACGGTCGATCAGCCCGTGATGCCAGAGCCATGCCGCGGTCGCGCCGGTCGCCGAGCCGGTGAACGGGTCCTCCGCCGGCAGGGGCGGCTCCATCAGGAGCCGCGCATAGGTATCGCCGTCTTCCGTGGCGCCGCCAAGCACCACGAGATAGGGCTCCATCACCCCGGTCCGCTCCGCATCGACCGCCGCGCGAAACCGCGCCATGCCCGCGGGGTCGATGCGGGCGCGCGCAAGCGCGTCCTTGTCCTTCAGGAGCGTGATGCAGAACGGCAGCCCGGTCGAGACGACCTGCGGCGGGGCCGCGATGTCTTCGGGCCGAAGCCCCACGGCAGCGGCGACGATCCCGGCGGGCACCTCGGCGCCGAACCGCGGCGCGACCTGGGTCATCTCGATGAAGGGCGGCGTCCGGCTCGGGTCGATGGACATCCGGACCAGGCCGGCGCCGGTCTCCAGCGTCAGCTCCGGCCCCGCCACGAGCCGGCGATCGACGAGCGAGGCGACCGTCGCCACCGTCGGGTGCCCGGCAAAGGGAATCTCGCGGCTGGCGAGGAAATAGCGGACCTTCGCATCGGCCGTCTCCGAGGGTCCGAGAAAGGTGCATTCGACAAGCGAGGTTTCGCGGACGAAGGCCATGCAGGTGGCATCGTCGAGATCGGCGGCGTCATGCACGACCGCGCAGCCATTGCCTCCGAAGGGCCGGTCGGTGAAGGCATCGACCCAGTCGAAGGAATGCGCCATCAGTGCACGCTCACGGGCGCCATGTCGTTCTGCCGGGCCAGCAAGAAGGCCAGCTTGCGGTCCTTCACCAGCGCCAGCCGTTCACCGCTCGCGTCATGCACGGCGTAGAGCGTGTCGAGACCTGCCGCCTTCGCCCGGATCTCCGCCGGCAGATCGGCCACGTCCACCGCGCGGACATAGACGATCCGTTCGCCGGTTTCCGGTCCGAAATCGTATTTGGTGTTCATGCCCGTACCTCCTTACCCCTTGGTGATGCGGATCGTCTGCACGACCTTCTCGGGCTCGGCCCGGACGAGGTCGACATGCAGAAGCCCGTTCTCCATCCTCGCGCCCGCCACCTCCACGCCGTCGGCCAGCACGAAGCTGCGCTGGAAGGCGCGCGCGGCGATGCCGCGATGCAGAAACACCCGCCCTTCATCGGCATCCTCGGCATGACGGCCGCGGATCATCAGTTGCCGGTTCTCGAGCGTGATCGCGATGTCGTCCTCGCGGAACCCGGCGACGGCGAGCGTGATGCGGAACCCGTTTTCCGAGGATTGCTCGATGTTGAACGGCGGATAGCCGTCATTGCCTGATTTAACGGTGCGCTCCACCAGCCGTTCCAGTTGGTCGAAGCCCAGCAGGAAGGGATGGGCGGCAAAGGTCAGTTTCGTCATCCTTGCATGTCCTCGGTTTCAAGCGACACATCTCGGGGCCCCGGCACGCGGCGGCCCGTGATCCGAATATGGCCATTGCCCGCGACCGCGGCAAGGCGGAGACACGCGAAATGCTTCCCGCAATCACGCGGAATTGCTATCTTTCGTCAGCCGCGCCGCCGCGACTCAAAACATCAAGGATGAAATGAACGCCCGCATGGAGATGGACAATACGGAGGTTCTGCGCGTCAAACTCGAGGTACTCCGCCAGGAGCACCGCGACCTCGACGAGGCGATCCATGTGATGGAGACCTCCGGCCGCGCCGACCAGCTCACGCTGAAGCGGCTGAAGAAGCAGAAGCTTCTGCTCAAGGACCAGATCGCGCGGATCGAGGATATCCTGACCCCGGACATCATCGCCTGACAGCCGTGTTCCGGGCCGGCGCGACCGCATCGCGAGCCCTTGCCCCGCCCCGCGCCGCCGTTATAGTGCGCGCTCCATTCCGGAGGGGGCAGGACCATGAGCGTGAAGGTCGGCATCATCATGGGGTCGCAGTCCGACTGGCCCACGATGAAGGAGGCGGCGGCAATTCTCGATGAACTCGGGATCGCCTACGAGGCGAAGATCGTCTCGGCCCACCGCACGCCCGACCGGCTCTGGGCTTACGGCAAGGCAGCCGCGGGGCGCGGGCTTCAGGTGATCATCGCCGGTGCCGGCGGGGCCGCGCATCTGCCCGGCATGATGGCCTCGAAGACTCGGGTGCCGGTCGTCGGCGTGCCGGTCCAGACCAAGGCGCTTTCGGGCGTCGACAGCCTCTATTCCATCGTCCAGATGCCGAAGGGCTACCCGGTCGCGACGATGGCGATCGGCGCCGCAGGCGCGGCCAATGCCGGGCTCATGGCCGCGGGCATCCTCGCACTTTCCGACCCCGATCTCGCGGGGCGCCTCGACGCCTGGCGCGACGCGCTTTCCGCCTCGATCCCCGACGAGCCCAAGGATGACTGACATGCTCGCCCCCGGTTCCGTGATCGGCATTCTCGGCGGCGGCCAGCTCGGCCGCATGCTCTCGGTCGCCGCCGCAAGGCTCGGCTACCGCACCCATATCTTCGAGCCGGGCGCCAATCCGCCCGCCGCCGATGTCGCCCATGCCGTGACCACCGCGCCTTACAAGGATCTCGCCGCGCTCGAAGCCTTCGCCAGATCGGTCGACGTCGTCACCTACGAGTTCGAGAACATCCCGACCTCGGCCCTCGACGCGCTCGAGGCGCACCGGCCGATCCATCCCAACCGCCGCGCGCTCTCGGTCAGCCAGGACCGGCTGGTCGAGAAGTCATTCCTGCGCGATCTGGGGCTCATGACCGCGCCCTACGCGGCGGTGGACGACGCCACCGACCTCGCCGAGGCGATCGAGGAGATCGGCACGCCGGCAATCCTGAAGACCCGCCGGCTCGGCTATGACGGCAAGGGCCAGGCGCGGCTGAGATCCCCCGGCGATGCGGCCGAGGCCTTCGCCGCGATGGGCGGCGCCCCGTCGATCCTCGAGGGGTTCGTCGCGTTCTCCCACGAGGTCTCGGTCATCGCCGCGCGCGGCCTCACCGGCGAGGTCGCCGCCTACGATCCGGGCGAGAACGTCCACGAGGGCGGCATCCTGCGCACCACCACCGTGCCCGCGCGCCTGACGCCGGCGCAGCGCACCGACGCGGTGCTCCTGGCCGGCAAGATCGTCAACGCGCTGAAATATGTCGGCGTCATGGGGGTCGAGCTCTTCGTCACACCGAAGGGTCTCATCGTCAACGAGATCGCGCCCCGGGTGCACAATTCCGGTCACTGGACCCAGAACGGCTGCGCCATCGACCAGTTCGAGCAGCACATCCGCGCCATCGCCGGCTGGCCGCTGGGCGACGGGTCGCGCCATGCCGACGTGGTGATGGAGAACCTGATCGGCGACGACATCGACCGCATCCCGGAACTCGCGCGCGAGCCGCGGACCGCGATCCATCTCTACGGCAAGGCCGAGGCGCGGCCGGGCCGCAAGATGGGCCATGTGAACCGCATCACCTGAGCCTCAGTCGAGGGTGACGACAACGCTGCCCTTGCGGTGCCGCGTCTCGACGAGGCGGTAGGCGTCGGCGATCCGCTCCAGCGGGAAGCTGCGGTCGATGACCGGCCGGACCTGTCCGGCCTCGACCAGTTCCTTCACGACCGCGAGATCCTCGGCCGTATCGGCGTTGACGCCGATCACCACTCGCTTGCCGCCCGTAATCTTCGTCGCCAGCGCCTGCGCCATCTCCGTGACACCGAAATTCAGCGGCACGAACCGCCCCTGCGCGGTCAGCGCGCCCATGCAGCGTGCGAAGCTCGTGGCGCCGACAGTGTCGAGGATGACGTCATACTGTTCGCCCCTTTGGGTGAAATCCTCAGCGCGGTAGTCGATCACATGCGCGGCCCCGAGCCGCCGCACCAGATCGAGATGGGCGGCGCTGCACACCCCGGTCACCTCGGCGCCAAGGGCCATGGCGATCTGCACCGCGTAGCACCCGACGCCGCCCGAGGCGCCGACCACCAGCACCCTCTGCCCCGCCGCGAGGCGCGCGTAATCGCGCAGGAAGACCAGCGCGCAGAGCGTCCCGAAGGGCAGCGCGGCCGCCGCCTCCGCGCCCAGCCCCTCGGGCATCGCGGCGATGGCCGAGGTCTCGGCGACGGCGAGGTACTCGGCATGCGCGCCCTGCCCCGAGAAGCCGAAGACCCGGTCGCCCGGGGCAAAGCGCGTCACCTCGGCGCCGACCGCCGCGACTTCGCCCGCGAACTCGCCGCCGAGCACGCGGTTCTTCGGCCGCAAGAGCCCGAACATCAGCCGACCCGGCACCTGCATGACCCCCGGAAAGGCCGCCGCCCGCAGCCGCCAGTCCGCCGTGGTCACCGTGGTCGCATGGACCTTGACGAGGACATCGCGCGCCGCGATCGCGGGCCGCGCGGCCTCGGCCAGCCGCAGGACCTCGGGCGGGCCGTAGCGGTCGTAGACGATGGCTTTCATCGCGCAAGCTCCCTGGTTGCCTCTGGCCGGCACCATAGGTCGGCGCAAGCGCGGATGAAACCGGCGGCGGCAGGCCCTCACTCCAGCAGCCGCTCGGCCGCCTCAAGATAGCTCAGGTCGTGGTCGAACCGTCCGTGCGCGAGGAATTCCAGCACCTCGGCGATGACGAGCGGATTGTTCATCAGGAACGTATGGGTGACAGGAAACACGATATGGTCGCTCATGCCGCCGATCTGCGTGCTGTTCACGCTGACCTTGCCGTCATCCTCGCCCTCGATCACCGAGGAATAGATCGGGTTGAGCGACCGGTTTCCCGCGATCACCCCCAGGTCGAACTGCACGGCCGGCAACGCGTTCGGCACGCTCGTCGGGCCGGTGCCAAGCTCCAGCCCCGCCGGGCCGTTCAGCCAGCGGAACGGGCCGAGATCACCGAAGGCATCGACGAGTTCCGAGCCGCGATTGGGCGGGGCGAGCATCACCACCCGGCCCATCTTCTTCGGCCGATGACCGGCCAGCCAGGCGCGAACGAGGATGCCGCCCATCGAATGGGTCACGAAATGCACCCGCCCCGTGCCGCATTCCGCAACCGCCGGTCCGACATAGTCCGCCACCAGCGCCGCGATCGTCTCGCGCGTCGAGGGGTAGTCGACATTCACGACCCGGTAGCCTGCGCGCTTCAGCGCGGTCTCCATCACCAGAAGCGAAGCGTCGCTGCGCGCCAAGCCGTGCAGCAGCACGACGCAATCCGCCCGCGCCGGCGCGGCGGCGAATGTCAGAAGGCTGAGCAGCAGGGCTTTCCACATGGTCCCCACATAGGAAATCCCGGCGCCGGATGCGAGGCCCCTTGCCCTCGCCCGGACGCTTCGTCACTCTCGGGCCGATGAAGACCCGCTCGCCCCGCCTCGCCACCCGCGCCATCATCCTGCATGAGGGCCGGCTCCTTCTCGTCAACGCCTATCCCGGCCGACGCTCCGACCTCTGGTGCGCGCCGGGCGGCGGGGTGGAGCCGGGCCGTTCGCTGCCCGAGAACCTCATCCGCGAAGTGCACGAGGAATGCGGCCTGACCATCGGCGTCGGCCCGCTCGCGCTCGTCAACGAATTCCACGATCCGCGATCGGGGTTCCACCAGGTCGACCTGTTCTTCCGCTGCCATATCGTCGAAGGCCGGATCGACCCCGGCTGGAGCGATCCATCGCGGGTGGTCCATAGCCGCCGCTTCTTCGCGCCCGGGGAACTCGCCGCGATCCGGCTGAAGCCCGACAGCCTGCCGCGCGTGGCCTTCGCGCCAGCGGGCCCGGCCGAATACGATCCCCTGGAGGTCATCGTCGCATGAGCCGCGCCTTCGTCAAGGAAGACGGGCCCGACAACGTGCCGCTGCCCGACCTGCCGATCAGCCCGCATCCGAACTACGTCACCCCGCGCGGACTCGCGGCCCTGCGCGAGCGGCTCGCCGCGACGCAAGGAGAGCTTGCGCGGCTCAAGGCGCGGGCCGACCGACTCGACCTCCTGCCCGAGAAGGCGGCGGAGCGCGACATCCGCTATCTCGACGCGCGGCTCAGATCGGCAATCCTCGTCGACCCAGCTTCCCAGCCCCGCGATGAGGTCGCCTTCGGCGCGCGCGTGACGGTGGCCGACGAGGACGGCGCCGAGACGGTTTACGAGATCACCGGCGAGGACGAGGCCGATGCGAACCTCGGCCGCATCGCGCCGCAATCGCCTCTGGCCCGGGCGCTCATCGGGGCGCGGGTCGGCGTTGTCGTCGAATGGAAGCGCCCGGCCGGACGGGTCGAGCTGGAGATTCTCGCGATCGACTATCTCTGAGGCACCGGGCGCACCGCTAGCGCGACGCCGCCGAGCACCAGGATCGCGGCCAGGGCGAAGCGCAGCGTCAGAAGCTCGCCGAGAAACACCATCCCGCCGGCAAGCGCGATCACCGGCACGGTGAGCTGCGCCACGCCGCCCCGCGCCGCGCCGAGCGCCGGCAGGATTTGGTACCAGAGCGCATAGCCAAGGCCCGAGGTCACCGCCCCCGAGACCGCGGCAAGGACGATGCCGCTCAGGGTGGCCGCTCCGGCGTCGGGCCGCGCCGGCAGGGCGGCGACGATCAGGAACGCGACCGGCAGTGCCAGGACGAAGTTCCAGGCCGTGGCCCCGAGGGGGTCGTTCGAGCCGCGCGCGGACAGCGAGTAGAGCCCCCACCCGACCCCGGCCGCGGCCATCAGCGCGGCATGAGGGAGGCTCTCTCCGGCGCCGCTGCCGGGCGCGAGCAGGTAGACGAGCCCGACGAAAGCCAGCGCCGAGCCGAGCCAGCGCCGGCCCGGCACCGGCTCGCGCAGGATGAGCGCGCCGGCGAACATGGTGATCTGCACCATCGCGAAGAGGATCAGCGCCCCGGCCCCGGCATCGAGCGCGTCATAGGCGAGCGAGAAGCCGAAGAGATACAGAAGAAGCCACGCCGGCCCGCCGAGGCGCCCCGTGGCGCCCGGCCACAGCGCCCCGCCATTGACCAGCCGCCGCAGCGCCACGAGCGCGCCAAGCATGCCGGCGCCGGCGAGAAGCCGGATCACGGCAAAGTCGAACGGGTCGATCAGCACCTGGCCGACCGCCATGCGGTTCAGCACGGAGTTTGCCGCGAAGGCCGTCATCGTGATCGCGGTCAGGAAAAACAGGCGCATGCCCCTGCCTACACCGCGCCCTGAAAAGCCGCCAGCCCGTTCACCTTGCCGGAAATATCCCCGCCGGAGGCGGCCCGAGCTGCCGCGGCCGCGCCGCGGCGGCGAGACATGAAGGTGGCCCGGGAACCGGGCCTCCGCTGAGAAGCCAAGACAATGCAAAAGGGGCCCCGATCGGGGCCCCTTCGCATTCCGTCAGGAACGGCGTGACTTACATCATGCCGCCCATGCCGCCCATGTCGGGCATGCCGCCGCCGGCCGCGCCCTTCGGCTCCGGCTTGTCGGCCACCATCGCTTCGGTAGTGATCAGCAGGCCGGCAACCGAGGCCGCATCCTCGAGCGCGGTGCGCACGACCTTGGCCGGGTCGATGACGCCGAACTTGAACATGTCGCCATATTCTTCGGTCTGGGCGTTGAAGCCGAACTTCGGATCGTCCGATTCACGCACCTTGCCGGCGACGACCGAACCGTCCACGCCCGCGTTCTGGGCGATCTGGCGCAGCGGCGCTTCGAGCGCCTTGCGCACGATCGCGATGCCCGCGGTCTGGTCGGAGTTCGCGCCTTCGAGATTCAGAAGCTGCTTGGCCGCCTGGATCAGCGCCACACCGCCGCCGACGACAATGCCTTCCTGAACCGCCGCACGGGTCGCGTTCAGCGCGTCATCGACGCGGTCCTTGCGCTCCTTCACCTCGACTTCGGTCATGCCGCCGACGCGGATCACGGCGACGCCGCCGGCGAGCTTCGCAACCCGCTCCTGCAGCTTCTCGCGGTCGTAGTCCGAGGTGGT
>JBFKMA010000069.1:0-9266 GCA_041630175.1 Albidovulum sp. | reverse complement strand
TCTGATGGACGCCAAAGCCCCCGTTTTCCACACGCTTGGCTGCCGCCTGAACCTCTACGAGACCGAGGCGATGCGTGAAATGACCGATGCCGCCGGCCTGCGCGACGCGGTGATCGTGAACACCTGCGCGGTGACGGCCGAGGCGGTGCGCAAGGCGCGGCAGGAGATCCGCCGCCTCCGCCGCGAGAACCCGGAGGCGGTGCTCATCGTCACCGGCTGCGCCGCGCAGGTCGAGCCCGAGACCTTCGCCGCGATGCCGGAAGTCACCCGCGTCATCGGCAATACCGAGAAGATGCAGGCCGAGACCTGGCGCGCGCTGAAGGCGCCCGACCTCATCGGCGAGACCGAGCGCGTCATGGTCGACGACATCATGAGCGTCACCGAGACCGCGGGGCACCTGATCGACGGTTTCGGCCGTCACCGCGCCTATGTGCAGGTCCAGAACGGCTGCGACCATCGCTGCACCTTCTGCATCATCCCCTATGGCCGCGGCAATTCGCGCTCGGTCCCCGCGGGCGTTGTCGTCGACCAGATCAAGCGGCTCGTGGACCGCGGCTTCCTCGAAGTGGTGCTGACCGGGGTGGACCTGACGAGCTGGGGCGCCGACCTGCCGGGGCAACCGCGGCTCGGCGATCTCGTCATGCGGATCCTGCGCCTCGTGCCCGACCTCGCGCGGCTCCGGATCTCCTCGATCGATTCGATCGAGGCCGACGAGAACCTGATGGCCGCGATCGCCAGCGAGACGCGGCTGATGCCGCATCTGCATCTCTCGCTCCAGCATGGCGACGACCTGATCCTGAAGCGGATGAAGCGCCGGCATCTGCGCGACGACGCGATCCGCTTCTGCGAGGAGGCGCGACGGCTGCGCCCCGAGATCGTCTTCGGCGCCGATATCATCGCGGGCTTCCCGACCGAGACCGAGGCGATGTTCGACAATTCGGTGAAGCTCGTCGAGGAATGCGGGCTCACCTTCCTCCATGTCTTCCCGTTCAGCCCGCGCAAGGGAACCCCGGCGGCGCGGATGCCGCAGGTCAAGGGCCCGGCGATCCGCGACCGCGCCGCACGGCTGCGCGCTGCCGGCGATGCGGCCCTTGCCCGCCACCTCGAGGCGCAGCGCGGCCGCACCCACCGCATCCTCACCGAAGGTCCGCGCATCGGCCGGACCGAGCAGTTCACCGAGGTCGCTTTCGCCGCCGATCGGCCCGAAGGCGCCATCGTGACCGCGGCAATCTCGGGATGGAGCGGCGCCCGCCTGACCGCCTGATCCGACACCTGGCGGGCCGGCAGGCTTGACAGGATGCCGGATGTTCCCGTCTCCTGATCCGGTCCGGCGCCGGTCTTCGCGCCGGGAAGAGGGAGGTTCCCATGCCGTTGCCGCTTGCCCCGATCGCCGGTCTCGCCATCCGTTACGGCGCCGTCGCTCTGGCCGCCTACGGGCTCAGCCGGGCCGTCCGCCAGGGCCGCACCGACCAGCGCGCCGAAGATGCGATGGACGCGATGGACGAGGGCGTCGCCGTCCACCGTCCGAAGGACCGCGGCCAGACCAACGCCGCCGCGCGATTCCGCCGGGTGATCCGCTGGGGCACGGTCGGGGTCGAGATCGACGCCGCCGCGCTCGGCCGGTTCCGCATCCGCAGGGTCTGAGGCGGATTATGCGGCTTTATCATTCTTCCACGACGCCGTTCGGGCGCAAGGTCATGGTGCTGCTCCTCGAGACCGGGCAGGACAAGGACGTCGAGATCGTGCCGGCGGGCGGCAACCCGCTCTCGCCCGAGGCGATGCCGCTGGCGCAGAATCCGCTCGGCAAGATCCCGGCGCTCGAACTCGGGGACGCGCCGGCGCTCTACGACAGCCGGGTGATCTGCCGCTATCTCGACGACCGCGCGGGCGGGCGGCTCTACCCGCCGGCGCCCCGGCTCTGGCAGACCCTGACGCTGGAGGCCACCGCCGACGGGATCCTCGATGCCGCGGTGCTGATGCTCTACGAATCGCGGCTCAGGCCCGAGGAATTGCGCTTCGCCCCCTGGGTCGAGGCGCAGTGGGCCAAGATTGCCCGCACGCTCGACACGCTCGAGGCGCGCTGGATGAGCCATCTCGCCGGGCCGCTCGACATGGGGCAGGTCGCGCTGGGCTGCGCGCTCTCCTATCTCGATTTCCGCCACGGCGTGCGGGGCTGGCGCGGCGGCCGCCCGAAACTGGCCGAATGGCAGGCGGAATTCGCGCTCCGCGACAGCATGACGGCGACCGAGCCCGCGGATTGACGCGCGCGCCGCGGGGGCGGGCGCGACGCTGCCGGGTGCTTTTCGACGGGATTCGCGGGCGGCGGTGCGGCCGACCCTTCCGGCGCGGCGGGCGCGGAGCATGACGCGGCGGCGACACACGGGGCGATTGCTCCCGATTGTGCGCTGGACGGGCCGGATTTTGACCGCTAATAACCGCGCGGGAAGGCTGCGGGAAACCGCGGCCCAGTCGTTGCACGGCCGCACCGCCGGTCAGAGAAGGGAGAAAGTTTCGTGTCCCAAGCAGAAGACCACGCAGGCACCCGGAGGGATTTCCTCTACTACGCCACTGCCGGCGCCGGCTCCGTCGCAACCGGCGCTGCCGTCTGGACCCTCGTCGACCAGATGAATCCCTCGGCCGACGTGCAGGCGCTGTCGTCGATCTTCGTCGATATTTCGGGCGTCGAGACCGGCACCCAGCTCACGGTGAAATGGCGCGGCAAGCCGGTGTTCATCCGCCGCCGCACGGCCGAGGAGATCGAGTCCGCCCGCGCCGTCGATCTGAGCGAACTCGTCGATGCCGATGCGCGCAACGCCAATGGCCAGTTCGGCGCGCCCGCGACCGACGAGAACCGCGCGATGGACGAGGCCGGCGAATGGCTGGTGATGATGGGTGTCTGCACCCATCTCGGCTGCGTGCCCTTGGGCGACGGCGCCGGCGATTTCGGCGGCTGGTTCTGCCCCTGCCACGGCTCGCACTACGACACGTCGGGCCGCATCCGTCGTGGTCCCGCGCCCGAGAACCTGACGGTTCCGATGGCGGCCTTCACCGACGAAACCACGATCAAACTCGGCTGAGGGGGCTGACCTATGGCTGGAATTCCGCACGACCATTACGAACCGAAGTCGGGTTTCGAGCAGTGGCTTCACCGCCGCCTGCCGATCGTGAGCCTCGCTTACGACACGCTGATGATCCCGACGCCGAAGAACCTCAACTGGTGGTGGATCTGGGGCATCGTGCTCGCCTTCTGCCTCGTGCTGCAGATCGCGACCGGCATCGTTCTGGCGATGCACTACACGCCGCATGTCGATCAGGCCTTCGCCTCCGTTGAGCACATCATGCGCAACGTGAACGGCGGCCACATGCTGCGCTACATTCACGCCAACGGCGCCTCGCTGTTCTTCCTCGCCGTCTACATCCACATTTTCCGCGGCCTGTTCTACGGCTCCTACAAGGCGCCGCGCGAAGTGACCTGGATCGTCGGCATCCTGATCTTCCTCGCGATGATGGGCACCGCCTTCATGGGCTACGTGCTGCCGTGGGGCCAGATGTCGTTCTGGGGCGCCACCGTGATCACCGGCCTCTTCGGCGCGATCCCGGGCATCGGCGAGCCGATCCAGACCTGGCTCCTGGGCGGGCCGGCGGTGGAAAACGCCACGCTGAACCGCTTCTTCTCGCTGCACTACCTCCTGCCCTTCGTCATCGCCGCGCTCGTGGCCGTCCATATCTGGGCGTTCCACACCACCGGCAACAACAACCCGACGGGCGTCGAGGTCCGCCGCGGCTCCAAGGCCGAGGCCGAGAAGGACACGCTGCCGTTCTGGCCCTATTTCGTGATGAAGGACCTCTTCGCGCTCGGCATCGTGCTCGTGGTGTTCTTCGGGATCGTCGGCTTCATGCCGAACTATCTCGGCCACCCGGACAACTACATCGAGGCGAACCCGCTGGCGACGCCCGCGCATATCGTTCCGGAATGGTACTTCCTGCCATTCTACGCGATCCTGCGCGCCTTCACCGGCGACGTCTGGCTGGTGCAGCTGGTGCAGTTCATCACCTTCGGCATCGTTGACGCGAAGTTCTTCGGCGTCGTGGCGATGTTCGGCTCGATCGCGGCCCTGGCGCTGGTGCCGTGGCTCGACACGTCGAGCGTGCGCTCGGGCCAGTACCGGCCGATGTTCCGCTGGTGGTTCTACCTCCTGATCATCGACTTCGTGGTGCTGATGTGGGTGGGCGCGCAGCCGGCCGAGGGGATCTATACCTGGATCTCGCTCATCGCCTCGGCCTACTGGTTCGCCTACTTCCTCGTGATCCTGCCGCTCCTCGGCGTGATCGAGAAGCCGCTGGCGCAGCCTTCGACGATCGAGGACGACTTCAACGCGCATTACGGCGCCAAGGCCGAAGCGGCCGAGTGACCGAAAGGACCGATTGAGATGCTGAGAAAAATCGCAATCACCGCCGTATCGGCGCTCGTTCTGTCGGCTCCGGCGGCGCTGGCCGCCGGCGGCGGGGAGCAGCACATCGAGGATGTCGCCTTCTCCTTCGAAGGCCCGTTCGGCAAGTACGACGAGCACCAGCTCCAGCGCGGCCTGCAGGTCTATACCGAGGTCTGCTCGGCCTGCCACGGCCTGCGCTACGTGCCGATCCGGACGCTTTCGGACGAGGGCGGGCCGCATCTGCCGGAAGACCAGGTGCGCGCCTATGCCACCCAGTTCACCGCGATCGACAAGGAGACCGGAGAGGAGCGCGAGGCGACGCCGAACGACTTCTTCCCGAGATCCTCGCTCGAGAACGCGCCGGACCTGAGCCTGATGGCCAAGGGCCGCGCCGGTTTCCACGGGCCCTACGGCACCGGGATCAACCAGTTCTTCCGCGGCATCGGCGGGCCGGAATACATCGTCTCGCTGCTCGCCGGCTATACCGGGCACGAGGTCGAGCAGGCCGGCACCACCTTCTACGAGAACACCGCCTTCCCCGGCGGCCTGATCTCGATGAACCCGCCGCTCAGTGACGGGCAGGTGGAATATGCCGACGGTCACGCCAACGACGTCCATCACATGGCCGAGGACGTCGCGGCGTTCCTGATGTGGGCCGCCGAGCCGAAGATGATGGAGCGCAAGCAGGCGGGCTTCGTCTCGGTTCTGTTCCTCGGGCTTCTGACCGTGTTGCTCTATCTGACCAACAAGCGGATCTGGGCGCCCTACAAGGGCAGGAAGAGCGCCTGATTCCGGCGGGGAGCCGGGGGCGCTGCCCCCCGACCCCCGAGGTATTTCAGAACAGAAGAAGATGAGGCGCGCTTTGCGGAGCGCGCCTTTTCATTTTCCGAGATAGGCGGCGAGCGCGGGCGGTGGGTTGTCGAGGAGATCGCCGGTCGGTTGGGGCGGCTGGGCGATGCCCTCGGCGACGAGGATCGTCGAGGTCGCGAAGCGGCGGGCATCGGCGGGGTCGTGGCTGACCATCAGCACGGTGGCACCGGTCTCGGCCGCGATCTCGGCCACGAGGTCGAGCATCTCGGCCTTGAGCGCCGGGCCGAGCGCGGCGAAGGGCTCATCGAGGAGCATCAGCGGTCGGGCGCGCAGGAGCGCGCGGGCGAGCGCCACCCGGCTCTGCTGGCCGCCCGAGAGCGTGGCGGGCTTGCGCGCCGCCATGCCGGCAAGCCCGGTCCGCGCCAGCGCGGCCTCGACGCGGTCCTTGTCGGCGGCAGAGAGGCGCAGGTCGGGGCGCAGGCCGAGGCCGACATTCTCGGCCACGGTGAGATGCGGGAAGAGGTTCTGGTCCTGGAACAGGATCGAGAGCGGCCGCCGGGCCGGCGCGGCACGGGTGATGTCGCGGCCCTGCCAGAGGATCCGTCCCGCGGCGACCGGGAAGAAGCCGGCTATGACCGAGAGAAGCGTCGACTTGCCGGCGCCCGACGGGCCCACGACGGCCACGCGGGCGCCGGCGGCGACGCTGAAATCCGCGGTCAGGCGGAAGGTGTCCTGGGTGATCGCGACGGTCTCAAGTGTCAGCATCGGCGCGGCCTCCGCGGTCGAGGATCCAGAACAGCGCGAGGCTGAGCGCGAGGAGCAGCACCGCGGCGCCGGCCGCATCGGCCATGCGGTAGGCACCCATCAGCCGGTAGAGCTGCAGCGGCAGGGTGGCGCTGTCGGCGTCGGCGAAGAGCGCGATGACGCCGAGATCGCCCATCGACAGGGCCGCCGTCAGTCCCGCGGCGAAGCCGAGCGGACGGCGCAGCCGCGGCAGGGTCAGGAGCCGCAGCCGGGCGAGGCCCGTGAGGTCGAGGCTCAGCGCGAGGCGGCCGTAATCCGCCTCGAGATCGCGCGCGGCGGGGATCAGCGCGCGCAGGCAGAAGGGCAGGGCCATCGCGGCGTTGACCGCGACGGTGGCGGGCAGCGCGAGGTCGCCGGGGCTGACCCAGGGCCGCAGGATCAGGAAGAGCCCGGTGCCGACCACGAGCGACGAGGTCGCGAGCGGCAGCATCGCCACCGCCTCGAGAACCCGCGCGCGGGCGCGCATGGCGATGGCGAGGGCAAGCGGTAGCGCAAGCGAGAGGGCGAAGAGCGTCGAGGCGGCCGCGACGAGGAGCGAGCGCAGTGCAGCCTCCCAGACCGGCGCGGGGAGGCTCGCGATCCGGGGCAGGCCGGCGAGGACCACGGCGAGGAGCGGCGCGAGGAGAAAGAGGCTCGCCAGCGTGAGTGCGACACCGTCCTGGGCGCGCAGCGCCCAATGCCCCGCATCGCGGCGCTCCACCCGGCGGTCGAGGCCCGCGCCGAAGCCCGCGGGGATCGTGAGCCGCGCGGCGGCGAGCGCGGTGGCGGCGCAGAGCGCCAGTTGCAGCGCGGCGAGCGTCGCGGCGCGGCCGAGGTCGAAGTCGAAGCGGAAGGCCTGGTAGATCGCCAGCTCCACGGTCGTGGCGCGCGGCCCGCCGCCGAGCGTCAGGGCGACGGCGAAGCTCGTCAGGCAGATGAGGAAGATCGTGGCGAAGATGCCGGGGGCGCGGGCCCTCAGCATCGGCCGTTCGAGGTGGCGCGCGACGTCGCCGGGGCCGAAGCCGAGCGCGGCGGCAAGGCGGAAGCGCTCGGCGGGGATGTCGAGCCAACCCTGCAGCAAGAGCCGCACCGCCAGGGGCAGGTTGAAGAACACATGCGCCAGCACCACGCCCGAAAAGCCGTAGATCGACACCCGCGCGAAGCCCAGTGCCGCGAGCGCGTCGTTGAGGAGCCCCGCCCGCCCGAAGATCGCGAGCACGCCCATCACCGCGACGATCACCGGCAGGATGAAGGGCGCGCCCAGGAGCGTGATCAGGAGCTCGCGGCCAGGGAAGCGGCGGCGGGCGAGGGCGCGAGCCACGGGAATCGCGAGGACGAGGCTAAGCCCCGCCGACACCGCCGCCTGCGTCACCGTGAAGCGCAAGGCGGCCCAGTCGGCGGGCCCGAGCCCGCCGAACCGTTCCGCCCGCCAGAGCACCGCGCCGAGCGTGCCGAGCGTCAGCGCGAGGATCAGCGCCGCCGCGAGGCCCGCGCCGGCGCGGAGCCCGGCGCTCAGTTCGTGAGCGCGGTCTGCCATTCCGCCAGCGCCGCGTCGCGGACCGATGCGGCCTCTTCCGCCGGCAGAAGCAGGTTCCTTTCCGGGGTGATGAGCGTGGCGAACCCGTCGGGCAACCCGGCCACCGGGGTGACGGCGGGATACATCCAGTTGGTTTCGGGGATCACGCTCTGGAACGCGTCCGAGACCATGAAGGCGAGGAACCGGTCGGCCAGTTCGCCCTGGTCGGTCCCGGCGAGCTTGCCGGCGACCTCGACCTGAAGGTAATGGCCTTCCGCGAAGGGGGCGGCGGCCTTGGTGTCGTCGCCTTCGGCGATCAGGTGATAGGCCGGCGAGGTGGTGTAGGAGAGCACCATGTCGGCCTCGCCTTCGAGGAACATGCCATAGGCTTCCGACCAGCCGGGCGTGACGGTGACGATATTGTCCGCGAGCGCCTCCCAGATCTCGCCCGCGCGGTCGCCATAGGCGGTCTTGACCCAGAGCAGCAGCCCGAGGCCCGGCGTCGAGGAGCGCGGATCCTGGATGACGATCTTCAGCTCGGACGCGGCCAGCGCCTCGAAGTCGCCGGGAACCTCGTCGGTCCTGGTCTTCTCGTAGACGAAGGCGAAATGGCCCCAGTCATAGGGCACGAAGACCGGGTCGGCCCAGGCGGCCGGCAGGTCGAACCCGGTCTCGCCGAGCGAATGCGCCGCGAAGAGCCCGCTTTCCGCCGCGGCCGCGGTCAGGTTGGTGTCGAGCCCGAGCACGATGTCGGCCTCGCTGCCGGCGCCTTCCAGCAGCACCCGCGACAGGAGTGCTGCGCCGTCGCCGACGGCCTCGAATTTCAGGTCGCAGCCGCAGCTGGCCTCGAAGGCTTCCTCGACCTTGGGGCCGGGCCCCCAGTCGGAAACGAAGCTGTCATAGGTGTAGACGGTCAGCACGGGCTTGTCCTGGGCGGCGGCGCCTGCGCCTGCGCAAAGGAGTCCCGCGATCATCAGGGATTGTCTCATCTCTCATCCTCCAATGGTCAGGCGGGCGGAGATGGCGGTGGCTTTCGGGCCTTACCTTCCCTCCGCCGGTCTTAACCGGTTCAGGTTCAACGGGTTCGCGAGGATCGCATCTCAACCCTGGATCAGGGCACCCCGAGGTGGGGCGGTCATACGCTTCCGGCCGGGTTCTGGCAAGGGCCGGCCAGGGCGGCGGCGGCGTTCCCCACTATTTGCGCCCGTCGCAAACCCCGATGCCGGAGAATGCTTGAGCGGCGGCGTCGGCTTCGCTATGCCGCAAAGACAGCAGGAGTCCACCCATGAGCCTCAACACCTTCGGTCATCTCTTCCGCGTCACCACCTGGGGCGAAAGCCACGGGCCCGCGCTCGGCGCGACGGTCGACGGCTGCCCGCCCGGCATCGCGATCGAGGAGGCGATGCTGCAGCACTGGCTCGACCGCAGGAAGCCCGGGCAGAGCAAGTACACCACGCAGCGGCGCGAGCCGGACGCGGTACGGATCCTCTCGGGCGTCTACGAGGGGCGGACCACCGGCACGCCGATCCAGCTGATGATCGAGAATACCGACCAGCGGTCGAAGGATTACGGCGAGATCGCGCAGAAGTTCCGGCCCGGCCATGCCGACATCGCCTATTTGCAGAAATACGGGATCCGCGATCCGCGCGGCGGCGGCCGTTCCTCGGCGCGCGAGACCGCGGCGCGGGTCGCCGCCGGCGGCGTGGCGCGCGCGGCGCTCGCCG
>JBFKMA010000068.1:0-9271 GCA_041630175.1 Albidovulum sp. | reverse complement strand
GCCGCGATGCCGAGCGGCAGCGGTGCGAAGAGATCCGCGAAGGTGAGGCCCTGAAGCACCACGCCGGCATTGGCAAAGGCGAAGATCGGCACGATCAGGAACAGCACATAGGGCGACAGCGCGTGTTCGAGCGAATGCAGCGGCGACTTGCCGTATTTGTCGGTCAGTGGCACGAAGAAGGCCGTCACCACGCCCGCCAGCGTCGCGTGCACGCCCGATTTCAGCACGAGCACCCAGAGCACGGTGCCGAGAAGGATGATCGGCGCGATCCGGTGCGCCCCCGCCTTGTTCAGCCAGAACAGCCCGGCCAGCGGAATGAGCGCGAGGAAGAGGTAATCGAGGTGCAGTTCCTTGGTGTAGAAGAGCGCGATGATCAGGATCGCGCCGAGGTCGTCGAGGATCGCGAGCGTCAGCAGGAACACCTTCAGCGCCGCCGGAACGCGCTTGCCGAGAAGCGCCAGCACGCCCACCGCGAAGGCGATGTCGGTCGCGGCCGGGATCGCCCAGCCGCCGCGCGTCACCGGGTCCGACCAGTTGAGCCCGAGATAGACCAGCGCCGGCAGCACCATGCCGCCCACCGCCGCCATGCCCGGCAGCACCACGTCGGCGGGGTTCTTGAGCTTGCCCTCCATCATCTCGCGCTTCAGTTCCAGCCCGATGAGGAAGAAGAACACCGCCATCAGCCCGTCATTGATCCACAGGATCAGCGGTTTCGACAGGCCCTCGCCGTCGAGCAGGATCGAGAACTTCTTGAGCAGCAGCTCGTGATAGCCCGCCGACAGCGCCGAATTGGCGACGATCAGCGCCAGAAGCGCCGAGGCCATCAGCAGCACGCCCCCGGCGGCGTCATGGCGGAAGAAGCGGTCGAGGGCGCGGACAAGGCTCATGGAACATCCCGGATGGTTTTGCTTTTGCGTGGTCAGACTTGGGCGCTCGCTGCCCGGTTTCAACCGCTGCGGCGGCGATTTCGGCGCTTGCGGGTTTTTGCGGCACACATAGGATGCGGGGCGCGCGCGATCAGGGGGGCTCATGGCGGCGTTCGATCATCTCGCGGTCTCAGCGGCGACGCTCGACGAGGGCGCCGCGGCGGTCGAGGCCGCGCTCGGTATGCCGCTCCAGCCCGGCGGGCGGCATGCGGCGATGGGCACCCATAACCGGCTCCTGAGCCTCGGCCCGCGCGAATATCTCGAAGTCATCGCGATCGACCCCGGGGCCGCGCGGCCCGCGCATCCGCGCTGGTTCGGGCTCGACCGGTTCGCCGGGGCGCCGCGGCTCAGCAACTGGATCGCGCGGGTGGACGATCTCGACGCCGCGCTCGCCGCGGCGCCCGATGGCGCGGGGCGGGCGGTGGATCTCGAACGCGGCGATTTCCGCTGGCGCATCGCGGTGCCCGCCGACGGGCGGCTGCCCTTCGACGACGCCTTCCCGGCGCTGATCGAATGGCAGGGCGCGCATCCGGCCGGGCGCCTTCCCGACTCGGGCTGCCGGCTCGTGCGGCTCGAGATCGCCCATCCCGAGGCTGCCGCCCTCAGTTCCGCGCTGCCCCTCGCCGATCCGCGCATCCATGTCGTGCCGGGCGCGACGGCGCTCCGCGCCACGATCGCGACGCCGCATGGAAAAAGGATCCTCGCATGATCATCCGCCCCGCCGGCGCTGCTGACATCCCGGCGCTCCTCGCCTTGTGGAACCCGATCATCCGCGACACCACCATCACCTTCTCGAGCGAGGAGAAGACGCCCGAGAGCCTCGCCGCGATGATCGCCGAGCGCCGCGCCGCCGGGCGGGAGTTCCTCCTCGCCGAGGGCGCGGGGCTGATGGGCTTCGCCACCTATGCCCAGTTCCGCGGCGGCAACGGCTATGCCCATGCGATGGAGCACACGATCATCCTCGCCCCAGGGGCGCGGGGCAGGGGGGCGGGCCGAGCGCTGATGGCGCGGATCGAGGACCATGCCCGCGCCGGCGGGGCGCATACGCTTTTCGCCGGCGTTTCGGGCGAAAACCCCGACGGCGTCGCCTTTCACGAAAGGGTGGGGTTTCGGATCGTCGGCCGCATCCCCGAGGTGGGCGCCAAGTTCGGCCGCTGGCTCGACCTCGTGCTGATGATGAAGATCCTCAGGTAGTGCCCCTCCCTCCTGGCTCCGGACCTGCCGGCCGGGCCGGGCGCCGCCCACGCCAATTCGGGGTTGCGCTATTCCTGGACTGAGGCTTGATCCTGCATCGATGTCAGGATCCCGAGCGCCTTCTGTGCCATTTCCGACGGCACGAAGATATGGTCGTGGTGGAAGGCCGCGACCATGTTGCACGGAATGCCCTGCTCCCCGAGCGCGGTGGCGACCGCCGAGGTCAGCCCGACGCCATCCAAGGCGGAAAACACGTTCAGCGTGATCCGGCGCATCGGATGATCGGTGTTCAGATCGTATCGCCGCGCCAGATCGACCGGAATTATCAAGGACAGCCCCTCGTCTTCCCTGAATGCCGAGATGGCCTGCGAAGCGAGGGTTGCGCCAAGCTCGCGATCCCGGGTCGTGGCGAAGACGAACTCGCCCGGCCTCAATTCGGGAGACATCCCGGAGATCATGTCGCCGGCCGTGCGTGCGATGTCCATCATGCCTGCGCTCCAATCGTGGGACGCGCAACAGTAGCACAGGTGTCAGCGGCAATGTCAGGACCGAGGAGGCGTTTCTGTCCGGAAACGGGCGTCACACGACCTCGTGTCAGGTGAAGTGACGCACTGACATTTCCCCGGTGCGCGGATAAAGTTGCGCCATGTCGATCTGGACCCGCATCTCCGAAGCGCTCGCCGCCCTTGCCAAGGGCGAGGGGCTGTCGGCCGTCTTCGATCGGCTGAAGACGCCGCCCGAACGCTCGATCGGCTTCACCATCGCGGTGATCGCGCTCGGCGCGAAGATGGCCAAGGCCGACGGCCAGGTGACGCGCGATGAGGTCGCGGCCTTCCGCGAGGTGTTCACGATCCCGCCCGAGGACGAGGAGAACGCGGCGCGGATCTTCAACCTCGCCCGTCAGGACGTGGCCGGCTTCGACCTCTACGCGCGCAAGATCGCCAGCATGTTCGGCGCCGGCGATCCGGTGCTCGTCAACCTGATGGAGGGGCTGTTCCACATCGCCGCGGCCGATGGCGACTACCATCCGCACGAGGACGCCTTCCTGCACGAGGTGGCGCGGATCTTCGGCCTCGGCGACCGCTGCTTCCGCTCGCTCGTCGCGCGCTACGTGCCCGACGCGCCGCCCGATCCCTACGACACGCTCGGCGTCGCGCACGGTGCCTCGATGGAGGAGATCCGCGCCGCCTGGCGGCAGGCAGTGCGCGACTGCCATCCCGACCGGCTCATGGCCCACGGCCTGCCGGAAGAGGCGCTGAAGCTCGCCGAGCAGCGGCTCGTGGCGGTCAACCGCGCCTGGGAGGAGATCAGCGGCAGACGGGCGGCCTGAACCGATGCGGATCGCGACCTACAACGTCGAATGGTTCACCAACCTCTTCGACCGCCATGGCGCGCTTTGCGAGGACGGCGAGTGGTCGGGGCGCTACAAGGTCACCCGGGCCGAGCAGCTTACCGCGCTCGGCATCGTCTTCACGGCGCTCGATGCCGATGCGGTGATGATCATCGAGGCGCCCGACACCAATCGCCGGCACAGAACCGTGGACATGCTCGAAGCCTTCGCGGCGCGCTACGGGCTCAGGACGCGCCGCGCGCTTCTCGGCTACGAGAACGAGACCCAGCAGGAGATCGCGCTCCTTTACGATCCCGACCGGCTGAGCGTGCGCCACGACCCGATCGGCCAGCCCGACGCACCGCATGCCGGGGCCGCGCCGCGGTTCGACGGAACCTACCGGATCGATCTCGACATCGACGCGACGCTCGATGTCGTGCGCTTCTCCAAGCCGCCCCTGGAGGTCGCCGCGCGCACGCCCGAGGGCGTGGAGTTCCGCATGATCGGGGTCCATGTGAAGTCCAAGGCGCCGCACGGCGCGCGCAGCGACGCGCAGGCGCATCGCCTCGCGATCGAGAACCGCCGCAAGCAGCTTGCCCAGAGCATCTGGCTGCGCGAACGGGTGCTCGAACATCTGTCCGCCGGCGAAAGCCTGATCGTGCTCGGCGACTTCAACGACGGGCCGGGGCTCGACGACTACGAGAAGCTCTTCGGCCGGTCGGGCGTGGAGATCGTGATGGGCTGGGACGAGCCGCACGAGATGCGGCTCTTCGATCCGCATGCGCGGGCCGCCTTCGGCAAGAAACTCGCGGCGATGCCGACCACGGCGCGGTTCTACCTCGAGGAGCGCGGCTGCTACTTCTCGGCGCTGCTCGATTACGTCATGGTGTCGCCGGACCTGCGCGCGAAGGATCCGAAATGGCGGATCTGGCATCCGTTCGACGATCCGAAGCTCTACAAGGTGCCGGAACTCAGGGATGCGCTCCTGACCGCCTCGGACCATTTCCCGGTCTCGGTCGACATTTCCTTCTGAGCCCGGTTCTGTCTTTCCGCGCCGCGATCACCTATATTGGCGCCATGAAAGCGATTGCGACCACGATGGCCGTCCTGATGCTCGCGGTGGTGCCTGCGGCCGGTCAAACCGGCGATGAGACGGCGGAGGAAGGCTTCAGCCTGCTCGAGGAGGGGGCGCGGATCATCATGCGCTCGATGCTCGACGAGGTCGAGCCGGCGCTGAAGGATCTGCAGTTCGAACTCGGCCAGGTGCTCGGCGAGATGGAGCCGGTGCTGCGCGATCTCGCGAACATGATCGGCGATATCCGCAACTACCACGCGCCCGAGATGCTGCCGAACGGCGACATCATCATCCGCCGCAAATCCCCCGCCGAGCTGGCTTTGCCGGAGCCGGGCGAGGAGATCGAGATCTGAGCGGGCGCGCGACGGCCTCCGAAGACAGGCCGAAGCGTGGAAGTGGGATTCAATCCTTGGCGGGGGTCACGTTGCCCTCCGCGCCGAGCGCGGCCGCGAGGGCGCCGAACCGGGCCTGCGCGACTTCGCCGAACAGCGGCTCGGCATGCGCGTTCAGCTTCAGTTCGAGGATCTTCTTTCGCGGCCGCCAGATCAGTTCCCCGGCTTCCTCGGGCGACCGGACGGCGAACATCGCGCCGAAGCGCATCGCCTTGCCGAGAACCTCCGCCTCGCGGATCTGGCTCTCGCTCAGGAGCGTGAACAGCGGCTCAAGCGGCGATCCGGCCCGCGAATTCTTGTAGCGGTGCAGCAGCGCCAGGCCGAGGAACACCCGCTCGGGGTGGCTGAGCCCGCCGAGATTGGCGCGGGTGGCATTGTCGAAGCAGACCTCGGCCCGGTAATCGGGATGCGCGCGCCAGGTCGTGTCGTGCAGCAGGCAGGCGGCCCGGATCAGGCGCAGCTGCCCGTAGTCGGCGTTCTTGTAGAGCGGCAGGATGAAATTGTAGAGCTTCTTGCCGAAGCCCGGCATCCGCGCCATCGTGCGTTCCGCGTGCCGGCTGGCCTCGATCAGCGGGTCGCGCATCCTGAGCCGGTCGGGCATCTGTTCGTAGAGAAGCCCCTCGCGGATCCCGTAGGACGAGACGTCGATCTCCTTCGGGTGGAAGGTCAGCACGAGCTGGCGCAGCACCTGGCTCGCGAGCGGCACGAGTTCCATCCGCGCCGCCGAGGTGCCGGTGCGGGCGCGCAGCGCATTGAGGTCGTTCTCGGCGATCCAGTGGATGGTCTGGAGCAGCGATTGCGGCTTCATCCGGTATTCGTGGAGAACCGTCAGCGGATACTGGCGCCGCTCCATGTCGAGCCGCGCGATGGCGCGCCACGATCCGCCGACGAGGTAGATCCGCTCGTGTTCGGTGCCCATCTCCGCGGCGAGCGCCTCGACCGTCTCGCGGATGTGTTTCGTCAGCCCCTTCTTGCCGCCGGGCAGCTGCTGGAGCCGGAACGGGCCGAGTGGCGAGGTCACGCGCCGGCCGACCTTGCCGCCCGAGACCTCGGCAAGCTCCATCGAGTTGCCGCCGATGTCGCAGACCAGCCCCTCGGCCTCGGGCCAGCCCAGAAGCACGCCCTGCGCCGAGAGCCGCGCCTCCTCCTGGCCGTCGATCACCCAGAGCCTCAGCCCGGTCTCGCGCTCGACCTCGGCGCGGAAGGCCGGGCCGTCCTCGGCCTCGCGCACCGCGGCGGTGGCGACGCAGGTCAGGGGCGGCAGCTTCATCCCTTGGGCAAGCGCGGCGAAGCGGCGCAAGGCGGCGAGCGCCCGGACCCGGCCTTGCGGATTGAGCCGCCCGGTCTGGGCGAGACCTTGGCCGAGCCCCGCCATCACCTTCTCGTTGTAGAAATAGGCCGGGCTCCGCGCCGCGCCGTCGAAGACTACGAGACGCACCGAGTTCGAGCCGACATCGACCACGCCCACCCGTTCGAGCGCCCGCGCCGAGGGGTCGTCGAACAAGGGCCGCCCGAACGGCGCCCATTCGTCGGCCGGTGCCTCGGTCTTCGCCCGTCGTTTCTTGGTCTCGGTCTGGCTCGGCATCGCTTCCCCCTCAGTCGGCCGCATGGGCGAGTTTCGGCACGTCCTTCGCCCCCGCCGAGCCGCGCCCGGAGAGCGAGGGGTTCTCCATGAAGAACCGGTGGCAGTTGAAAAGATCGTCCCGCCCCTCGGGCAGGTCGCGCAGATAGCGGCCGTCGGATTGCAGGACCCAGCTCTGCGCCTCGTCGGCGAGGTTCGCCGCCATGATCTGGCTGACGATCTGCGCCTTCACGGTGTCGTTGTGGGTCTCGATCAGGGTCTCGACCCGGCGAGTGAGGTTGCGGCCCATCCAGTCGGCCGAAGAGATGAAGACCCGCGCCTTCTTCGACGGCAGGCCGTGGCCGTTGCCGAAACAGACGATGCGGCTGTGTTCGAGGAAGCGACCGACGATCGACTTGACGCGGATGTTCTCGCTCAGCCCGGCGATGCCGGGGCGCAGCCCGCAGATGCCGCGCACGACGAGGTTGATCTTCACGCCCGCCTGGCTCGCCCCGTAGAGCGCGTCGATCACGTCGGATTCGACGATCGAGTTCAGCTTCGCCCAGATCCCGGCCGGCCGGCCGGCGCGGGCGTGCTCGGCCTCGGCCGCGATCAGGGAAAGCAGCTTCGGCTTCAGCGTGATCGGCGAGATCGCGATGTTCTCCAGCCCCTCGGGCTGGACGTAGCCCGAAAGGTAGTTGAAGACCTTGGTCGCGTCGCGCCCGAGCGAGGCGTCGCAGGTGAAGAACGACAGGTCCGTGTAGATCCGCGCGGTGATCGGGTGGTAATTGCCGGTGCCGTAATGGGTATAGGTCACGAGGTTGTCGCCCTCGCGCCGGACCACGGTCGAGATCTTGGCGTGGGTCTTGTAGTTGATGAAGCCGTAGACGACATGGGCGCCGGCGCGCTCGAGTCGCCGCGACTGGCGGATGTTCGCGGCCTCGTCGAAGCGCGCCTTCAACTCCACCAGCGCGGTCACCGACTTGCCCGATTCGGCCGCGTCGCAGAGCGCCGCGACGATCGGGCTGTCCTGCGAGGTGCGGTAAAGCGTCTGCTTGATCGCCAGCACATTGGGGTCCGCCGCCGCCTGGTTGAGGAAGCGGATCACCATGTCGAAGGTCTCGTAAGGATGGTGCAGCAGCATGTCCTTCTGGCGGATCGCCGCGAACATGTCGCCCTCGTGGTCCTGCACCCGTTCCGGCACCCGCGGCGCGAAGGTGGGCCATTGCAGGTCACGGCGCGAATCCAGCACCAGTTCCTTGAGGTCGGCCATGCCGACCATGCCCTTGACCTCCACGACCTCGTCGGGCGTGACGGCCAGCTCCTCCATGATCAGCGCGCGCAGGGCCTCGGGGGCGCCGGCGGTGACCTTCATGCGGATGACCTGGCCGCGGCGGCGCCGCTTCAGCGCGGTCTCGAACTCGCGCACGAGGTCCTCGGCCTCGTCCTCGACCTCGATATCGCTGTCGCGCAGCACCCGGAACGAGCAGTGCCCGGTGTCGCGGTAGCCGGGGAAGAGCGAGCCGAGATGCAGAAGCAGCAGTTCCTCCATCGGCAGGAAGCGCTTGCCGCCGGGTAGCGCCACGAAGCGGGCGATCTGCTGCGGGATCGGCAGGAGCGCCTGCAGCCGGCGACTGTCGGAGGCGCGTTCGAGTTCGAGGGCGAGGCAGAAGCCGGTATTGGGGATGAAGGGGAAGGGATGGGCCGGGTCGATGGCCAGAGGCGACAGGACCGGGAAGACCTTGTTGAGGAAGTAGTCGGCGAGATACGCCTCGTCCTTCTTCGTCAGTTTCGCGCGGTTGAGGAGCGCGATGCCCCCGGCCTCGAGCTCCTTCTTCATCTTGTTCCAGACCGATTGCTGCATTGTCATCAGCCGCCGCGCATCGGCATTGATGAGCGCGAGCTGTTCGGACGGGCTCAGCCCGTCATCGGAATGCAGCGCATTGCCGGACCGCACCAGTTCGCGCAGGCCCGCGACCCGGACCGTGTAGAACTCGTCGAGGTTGGTGGCCGAGATCGACAGGAACCGCAGCCGTTCGAGAAGCGGCACCCGGGGATTGCGCGCCTCGTCGAGAACCCGCCAGTTGAAGGCGAGCCAGCTCAGTTCGCGGTTGAAGAACCGTTTCGGTCCCGCGAAATCGGCTTTCGGCAGATGCGCCGGGGCGGGGAACGGGGCCTTGAGGAAATCTGCCTGGGTCATGCTCGGCTTATCGGCGGTCCGTGTGTCGGTTATGTGACGCGCGCGGCCATCATGGCGCGTCCGGGATCAGGGAGTCCAGAACCTCGGCGGCGAGCGCGCGCGTCACCGGCCCGCCCCGGGAGAGCGAGCGCCGGTCGAGTTCCGCGACCAGCCGCCGCGCGGCGGCGAAGGAGCGGTCCATGCGCAGGACGAGCCAGGGGATCAGCGCGCGCGGCACCGTGAGCTGGCGGTCGGCGAAGAGCTTGACCAGCACTGCGGCCAGCAGTGCGTCGTCGGGCGGCAGGAGCGTCGCGGTCGCGGTCGCCTCCATGCGGCTCGCGAGATCGGGAAGTGTCAGCCCCCAGCCGCGCGGCGCGGAGCGGGCCGTGACCAGGAGCCGCGCGCCATGGGCGAGCATGTGGTTGTGCAGGTGGAAAAGCGCGGTCTCGGCGGCGCGGTCCCCGGCGATGCGGTCGGCGTCCTCCACGACGGTCGGCGCGGCCTCGGGCAACGGCAGCGCGGCGAGATCCTCGGCCGCGACGACACGCGCCGCCACGTCGCCGGCCCAGACCTGCGCCAGATGGCTTTTCCCCGCGCCTTCGGGGCCGACCAGG
>JBFKMA010000067.1:0-9329 GCA_041630175.1 Albidovulum sp. | reverse complement strand
TTCGACGCCGCCGTCTCGCTCTGCTTCTTCCTGCTCGCGGGCCGCTACCTCGACTACCGCAGCCGCGCCGCCGCGCGTTCGGCCGCCGAGGAACTGACGGCCCTGGAAGTGCCGCGCGCCACGAAAGTCACCGCCGCGGGCGAGCAGGTCGTGCCGATCGCCGAGCTTGCGGTCGGCGATCTCGTGCGGGTCCGCCCCGGCGGGCGGATGCCGGTCGACGGCATCGTCACCGAGGGCACCTCGGAGATCGACCGTTCGCTCCTCACCGGCGAGACGCTGCCGGTCTGGGCTGGCGAGGGGAGCCCGGTCAGCGCCGGCGAGGTCAACCTGACAGGGCCGCTGACCTTGCGCGTCACCGCGGCGGGGCGCGAGACCTCGCTGCACCGGATGGCCGATCTGGTGGCGGTCGCCGAAAGCGCGCGCACCCGTTACACCTCGCTCGCCGACCGCATGGCGCGGGCCTATTCGCCGGTCGTCCACGTGATGGCGCTCGCCTCCTTCTCGGTCTGGATGTACCTGACCGGCGACCTGCGCCTTGCGGTCAACATCGCCGCGGCGGTGCTGATCATCACCTGCCCCTGCGCGCTGGCGCTGGCGGTGCCGGCGGTCGTCACCTCGGCCTCGGGCAAGCTCTTCCGCAAGGGGTTCCTGATCAAGGACGGCACCGCGCTCGAACGGCTGGCCGAGGTCGATACCGTGGTCTTCGACAAGACCGGGACGCTGACCGTGGGCATGCCGGAGCCGCTGGACCTCGCCGCCCATCCCCGCGCCGATCTGGAGATCGCCGCGGCCTTGGCCGGCGCCTCGGCGCATCCGCTGTCGCGGGCGCTCGCCGCGGCGCTCGCGGTGGAGGGCGTCCGCCCGGCCGCCGTGAGCGGTATGCGCGAGGTGCCCGGCTACGGCGTCGAAGGCGATCTCGCGGGCCGCAAGGTGCGGCTCGGCCGTGCCGAATGGGTCGGCGCCGAGCCCGCCGATGGCACCGCGACCTATCTCAAGGCCGGCGACGGCGCCGCCCGCGCCTTCGCCTTCACCGACCGCCCGCGCCCCGGCGCGGCCGAGGCGGTGGCGGCGCTGAAGGCGGCCGGCAGGCGGGTGATCCTCCTCTCGGGCGACACCGAGGCGCCGGTCGCCCGGCTCGCCGCGGATCTCGGTATGCCCGAATGGCTCGCGGGCCAGCGCCCCGAGGAGAAGGCGGCGCGAATCGCGGCGCTGACGGCCGAGGGCGCGCGCGTGCTGATGGTGGGCGACGGGCTCAACGACACCGCGGCGCTCGCCTCGGCGCATGTCTCGATCTCGCCGGCCAGTGCCCTCGACGCGGCGCGGGTGGCCTCGGACATCGTGCTTCTGGGCCAGGACCTCGCGCCGCTATCGGACGCGATCCGCATCGCCCGGCAGGCGCGCACCCGAATCAAGCAGAACTTCGCGCTGTCGCTCGCCTACAACCTTGTCGCGGTGCCGATCGCGCTGGTGGGCCTCGCCACGCCCTTGATCGCGGCGCTCGCGATGTCCACATCCTCTGTCACGGTGTCGCTGAACGCGCTCCGCCTGAAGTGAGGCCCGCACCATGGAAATGCTCGCCCTTCTGATTCCGGTGTCGCTGTTTCTCGGCGGGCTCGGGCTCGTGGCCTTCCTCTGGGCGCTGAAGCACCGGCAATACGAAGACCCCGACGGCGACAGCCACCGGATCCTCCGGAAAGACTGGGACGAGCACCCGAAGCCCTGATCAGGGGCCGACCACCGTGCATTCGGTCTGGCGGGCCTGCAGCCGGCGGCAGGCGAGTTGGGCCATCTCCTCGGTCATGCCGACGAAATTCGCGTCGAAGCCGCCCTTGCGGGCGACGACCTTGCGGAGCGCCTCGTCGAGCGTGCTCATCTCGACAAGCGCGGTCTGGAGGAGCTGGCGCTCGGCATTGTAGCGCGAGCCGAAATGGCCGACGTTGATCGACCATTGCCGCCCTCCGGAAGTGGAGACGCGGGTGACGACTTCCAGCTCCTCCTCGACCGGCTCCGCGGTGGTGAGCGAGGCGAGCACGATCTGTTCGGGCTCGGGTTTCGGCGCGGCCGGGGCGGCGACCGCGATGGTTTCGCTGGCGGGCTCGGCCGCGGCCGGTTCGTCCGGGAGCGCGGCATGCGGCGCCGGTTCCGGTATCGGCGAGGCGGCCGGGGCCGCGACGCTGGCGAAGGCGAGCGAGGCGGCATCGGTTTCGGGGAGCGGTGCGACGGCGGCGAGCGTTTCGGGCTGCGGCTCGGTCGCCTGGACGAAGACGGATCCGGCGGGCTCGGCCGGGGCCGCGGCGAGTTCGGTTTCCGCTTGGGCCGCAGCGGGCGCCGCATCCGGCGCGGCGGCGACTTCGGCGACGGCGGTTTCAGGGGCGGTGGTTTCCGCGACGGCCGTGGCGGGGGCCGCCTCGGCGGCAGGCTCCGCCTGCGCCTCGGCGAGCGCGGCGTTGATCGTGTCCTGCATCGCGACGAGCAGTTCCTCCGTCGGCGCTTCCGGCGCGGCGGCGGGGCGCGGCCGCGGGTGCGGGCTCTGCTTGACGGCGGTGTTGAGGCGGATGGTCTTGCCGGCGGGCAGGATGCGGCTGCCGATGGCGGCTTCGGCCACGACGCGGGCGACGTCGTCGCCGTAATCCTCGGTCTCGGCCACATAGACCGGCCGCGCCGGTTTCTGGACCGCGACGCGGTTCGGCGCCTTGCCGAAGCCGAGATCCATGAGTTCGGCCACGCGGGCATTGCGCCAGGCGGTCGACTGGCCGCCGAACACCGTCGCGATGATGCGCTTGCCGCCGCGCTCGGCCGAGGCGGTGAGGTTGAAGCCCGCGGCCGAGGTATAGCCGGTCTTGATGCCGTCGGCGCCCTTGTAGGCGGCGAGGAAGCGGCGGTTGGTATGGGCGACCTGGGCCACGCCGGCATCGGCGGTGACCCGCGAGAAGATGTTGTAGTATTGCGGGTAGTCGTAGAAGACATGCCGCCCGAGCGTCGTCATGTCCCGAGCCGTGGAAAGGTGACCCTTGGCGGTCAGGCCGTTCGCGTTCACGAAGGTCGTGCGGGTCATGCCCATCGCCTTCGCGGTGCGGTTCATGCGCCGCGCGAAGGCCGGCTCGGAGCCCTCGATCGCCTCGCCGATCGCGGTGGCGGCGTCATTGGCGGATTTGATCGCGGCGGCGCGGATCAGGTAGCGCAGCGCGATGGTCTGGCCGGCGCGCAGCCCGAGTTTCGACGGCGGCTGCGAGGCGGCGTGCTTGGAGATCGTGACCTTGCTGTCGAGCGAGATCTCGCCGCGCTCGATCGCCTCGAAGGCGATGTAGAGCGTCATCATCTTGGTCAGCGAGGCCGGATGCAGCCGCGTGTCGGCGTTGTCCTGGTGCAGGACCTGGCCGGTTCGGGCGTCGATGACGAAGTCGGCATAGGGGGCTGCGAGCGCGAGTGCGGGCGCAAGAGAAACCAAGATCGCGAACGCGATGACTGCACGAATGGCCTTGAGCCACTGTCCCGGACAAGCTGCCACCTGTCTCACCTTTTCCTGCCCAACGCCCCGATCTTTTCGCCGGAGCTTCATTGTTACCGACCACGATAACACAAGCAATCGCGTGCGAAAACAGTCTAAACTCGCCCCGCCCAATCGGATCATTGCCATGACCGGAACGGTCTTTCGCGGGCGGGCAGGACCGTTGCGGTGGCGACCGGTTCCGGTTTGAATCGGGTCAATCTTCGCCGTCGATCATCCGGACCAGCGCGGCGACCCCGCCGAGATCGGCAAGCGCGCGAAAGCGGGCACGATCGTCTGGCGCCGCCTCGTGTTCGAGCGCCCAGGTCAGTTCGTGCGGCACATGAACGCCCCAGCCGCCGATCTCCAGCACCGGCAACACGTCCGACTTGAGCGAGTTGCCAACCATCATCGCCCGTTCCGGCGCCGTGCCGTGGCGGCGGAAGATCTCGGCATAGACCGGCGCGGTCTTGTCGGAGACGATCTCCACCCCGTCGAACAGCTCGCCGAGCCCGGACTGCGCCAGCTTGCGCTCCTGGTCGAGCAGGTCGCCCTTGGTGATCAGAAGGATGCGGTGGTCGCCGCGCAGGCCCTCGACCGTCTCGCGGGCATGGGGCAGAAGTTCTATCGGATGCGCGAGCATCTCCTGTCCCGCCGCGATCAGGTCGCGGATGACGCGGGCCGGCACGCGCTCCTCGGTGACTTCGATGGCGGTCTCGATCATCGAAAGCACGAAGCCCTTGATGCCGAATCCGTAATGGCCGAGGTTGCGGCGCTCGGCGGCGAGCAGCCGCTCCTCGAGATGGTCGCGCTCCGCGTAGTCGGCGAGAAGCGCGGCGAAATGGTCCTGGGTCAGGCGGAAGAACCGCTCGTTGTGCCAGAGCGTGTCGTCGGCGTCGAAGGCGATGGTGGTGAGCGGTTGCATGGGCTTCTCCGGCCGCGCAAGTCTGGCGGTTTCGTGCGTCCGGATCAATCCGCGGCAACGCAACCCTTTCCTCGTCCGGCTTTGGGTTTATATTGGAGATCCGAACCCGCTGCGGCCGAATCCGGTCGCCGTGCCTGAAGGAGTGTCACAGGTTGCCCTTGCGCCCAATCCTCATGTCGGACCGCAAAGACGGCAATGACCACGAGACTGCGGTCGTCACCAAGACGCGGCCGAAGACGCAGCGGCCGCCGCTCTACAAGGTGCTTCTGCTCAACGACGACTACACGCCGATGGAGTTCGTCGTCCATGTGCTCGAACGCTTCTTCGGCATGAGCCACAGCCAGGCCTTCGAGATCATGCTGACGGTGCACAAGAAGGGGCTCGCGGTGGTGGGGGTGTTTTCCTTCGAGGTCGCGGAGACCAAGGTGGCGCAGGTGATGGACTTCTCGCGCCGCCACCAGCATCCGCTGCAATGCACGATGGAAAAGGAATAGGGCGGACGCCCGGCATTCATGACACATCCGCGCCTTTCCCTCGTGCTCGACGGCGCCGACGCGCTGCCTGCATCCGGTCGCATTCTGGTCATCGGGCCGCGCGCGGACGCCGATCTGTCGGTGCTGCCGGCCGCGCGGGCGGTGGTCGTCCAGGGCTTCCGCCCCGATCACGACGCGCTCGCCGCGCGGGGCTTCGCGCTGCTGCCCGATCTCGCCGCGGCCGAGGGCGACTTCGCGGCGGCGCTGATCTTCCTGCCGCGGTCGCGGGCCGCGGCGCGGGCGCTTGTCGCCGGCGCGGCGGAGCGGCTCGTGCCCGGCGCGCCGGTCTGGATCGACGGGCAGAAGACCGACGGCGTCGAGACCATGCTGAAGGACATCCGCGCCCGCGCCGAGGTCGAGGGCATGGTCTCCAAGGCGCATGGCAGGATCTTCCGCTTCGCCGCCGCGCCGGTCTTCGCCGACTGGACCGAGGTGGAACTGCATCCCGCGCCGGGCTTCGTGACCCGTCCGGGCGTGTTCTCGGCCGAGAAGGTCGACCCCGGCTCGGCGCTTCTGGCCGCCGCCCTGCCCGCGGGCCTGAAGGGCCGCGTCGCGGATCTCGGCGCCGGCTGGGGCTGGCTCTCGGCGGAGATCCTGACCCGGCCGGGGGTGACGGAACTGCATCTGGTCGAGGCCGACCACGCGGCGCTCGGCTGCGCGCGCGTGAACGTCGCCGATCCCCGCGCGCGGTTCCACTGGGCCGACGCGACGCGGTTCCGCCCCGATCAGCGGCTCGACGCGGTGGTCACGAACCCGCCCTTCCATACCGGCCGCGCCGCCGAGCCCGCGCTCGGCGCCGCCTTCATCGCGGCGGCGGCGGGGATGCTGGCGCCCTCGGGGCGGTTCTTCATGGTCGCCAACCGGCACCTGCCCTACGAGGCGGTGCTGGCGCGGCACTTCCGCGACGTGGCCGAAATCGGCGGCGACGGCGGCTTCAAGCTCCTCTCCGCCGCGCGGCCGGTCGAGCCGTCTCGCCCGCGCCACTGAAATCCACTAACCTGCCGCCCCAGAATCAAGCTCGGACCGCCCATATGTCACTTTCCATCGCCGGCAAAACCGCCATCGTCACCGGAGCCGCGCGGGGGGTCGGGCTGGCCATCGCCCGCCATTTCGTCGATCGCGGCGCCAAGGTCATGTTCGCCGATTGCGACGAGGCGAAGCTTGCCGACGAGGTCGGTGCGGAAGCGGCCGAAGAGGGCAATATCCGCTATTTCGGCGGCGATCTCAGTCAGAAGCTGACGGCGGCCAACCTGCTCTCGGCGACGGTCGACGCCTTCGAGCGTGTGGATGTCCTCGTCAATGCCAGCCGCGGCATCGTGACCTCGGATCCCCTGAACCCGGACGATCCGGGGCTCGAGACGATGCTCAGGCTCAACCTGATGACCTCGCTCAGGCTGAGCCAGATGACCGCGAAGCGGATGATCGCGCAGGCTGAGAAGGACGCGCAGGACCAGGGGCCGGTGGGCGCGATCATCAATGTCTCCACGCTCGCGGCGTGCCGTGCCCAGCCGGAGCTTCTGGCCTATTCCATCGCCGGCGCCGCGCTCGACCAGGCGACGCGGTCGCTGGCCGTCGCGCTCGCGCCGGAGCGGATCCGCGTCAACGGCGTCGCCATCGCGAGCGTCATGACCGCGAGCCTTCAGGCGAGCCTCAAGGACAATCCCGACTGGCGCGGCGCGATCACCGAGGGCACGCCGATGCGCCGGATCGCGCCGCCCTCGGAACTGGCCGACGCGGTGCAGTTCCTCGCCTCGGACGGGGCGGGATTCGTCACCGGCCAGATCCTGACGATCGACGGCGGCCGCAGCCTCATCGACGCGGTCTCGGCGCCCGCCTTCTAGCTTTCGGTGAACTTCGCCCGGCATTCCGCGACGGCATCCCCGGCCCGCCGGGCGAGCGCGCTCCGGCGGCTCTTCAGCGCGTCGCGCTTGCGGGTCTCGGCTGCGGGGTCGATGGCGACGGGGCGTTCGACGGTGTCGAAGACCGGCTCGAAGCACATCCGGCGGGAGTGGCGATGGTCCGGCCCCAGGTAATCGTCGCACCAGGTCCAGACATGGCGCACGATCTCGCGGGTCTCGTAGCCATAGCCACGCACGAGGTTGGCCTCGGTCTCGGCGATCAGCGCGTCGAGCGTGCGGAGTTCCTGCGTGGCGGAGCGAATGCAGCGCTCCTGCGGCGTGCCGCAGGCGGCGAGCGCGAGGACGAGCAGCAGGGACGGGGCGGTCAGGGCGCGCATCAAGGGTCCTCGGTTCAGGGGCGGGCGCAGGCGGCCGTCAGCGCGGCGATGCGCGCCTGAAGTGTCTGCCGCCGGGCCTCGAGCGCGGCCAGTTTCCGCTCCTCCGCGGCGGTGTCAATGGCGACCGGGCGGGTGCGGGCGCCGGGATCGGCGCAGAAGCTGACGCCGACATTGGACTCGAACCCGCCGAGGCAGACATTCACCCGTGCGCCGCTGCCCTGGCGTGCCAGCGCGTAGCCACGGTCGAGCCGGAGCCGGGTCTCGGCGATGAGCTGTTCGACCGTCCGCAGCTCCCGCGTCTCGGGCCCGGCGCAGCGGGCGGCCGGCGTGGTCGCGCAGGCGGCGGCGAAGAGAAGCAGGAACAGCGGGCGGCACGCGGGCGGCATGCGAGGACTCCGGAGGATGATTGCACGCCAGCATAGCGGGGTTCGGCCCCCGCGCAATCGCGGCCCGGCCCCCGTGCGCTTTTGTCGTTCTGGCGGGCGACGGGCAAAAATGCTAGGCCTTGGGACGCGTGAGGAACTGCTGGGGATAGTGCCATGAGCGTCGACTTCGATGCGCGGAAAACGCGGGCCGCAGCCTGGTTCCGGGCGCTCCGCGACGAGATCGTGGCGGCCTTCGAGGCGCTGGAGGACAGCGGGGCCGAGGGCCCCCTTGCGGATCGCGCGGCGGGCCGATTCGAGGTCAGCCAGACCCGCCGCACGGGCGGAAACGGCGGCGATGCCGGCGGCGGGATCATGAGCGTCATGCGCGATGGCCGCGTGTTCGAGAAGGTCGGCGTCAACGTCTCCACCGTCCATGGCGAACTCGGCGTCAAGGCGCAGGCGGCGATGGCGGCGCGCGGCGTGCCGGGCATGGAACAGGACCCGCGCTTCTGGGCCTCGGGCATCAGCCTCGTCGCGCATATGCAGAACCCGCACGTGCCGGCCGTGCACATGAACACCCGGATGTTCTGGACCCCGCATGCCTGGTGGTTCGGCGGCGGCGCCGACCTCAATCCCTGCATCGAGTATGCCGAGGACACGACGCATTTCCACGCCGCGCTGGCCGCGGCCTGCGATGCCCATGATCCGGGATACTATCCGCGCTTCCGGTCCTGGGCCGACGAGTATTTCTTCGTGCCCCACCGCGGCCGGGCGCGCGGCGTCGGCGGCATCTTCTTCGACGACCTCAATTCCGGCGACTGGGAGGCCGACTTCGCCTTCACCGAAGCCGTCGGCCGCGCCTTCCTGCCGGCCTTCCTGCCGGTGGTCGAACGGCGGCGCGACACGCCCTGGACCGAGGCGGAGCGCGACATCCAGCTGGTCCATCGCGGGCTCTACGCCGAATACAACCTCGTCTACGACCGGGGCACGAAGTTCGGGCTCGAGACCGGGCATGACGCCAATGCGGTGCTGATGAGCCTGCCGCCGCTGGCGAAATGGATCTGATGGCCGCATTGTGCCGCGCTCCCCGGAGGGTTATGAGGCGGCCGAAGGCTGACGGAGACACGCAATGAAGGCGGCTGACTGCGCGACCATGGCCGAGGTCAGGTCTGAGATCGACCGGCTCGACGCGGCAATCGTGGCGCTTCTGGTGGAGCGCGCGACCTATATCGACCGCGCGGCGGAGCTGAAGCCGGCTTTGGGCCTACCCGCGCGGATCGAGGCGCGGGTCGAGGATGTCGTGGCCAAGGTCCGCGACAGGGCTGCGGCCGACGGGCTCGACCCGGCGCTGGCCGAGGCGCTGTGGCGCCGCCTCATCGACTGGTCGATCGCCCGGGAAGAGGCGGTGATGGGCCGCGACTGAGGCTCTAGGCGCCGACCATCAGTATCTGGACGTCTGCGACGTTTGTGCCTGTTGGTCCTGTCGTGAGGAGGTCTTGGGCGGCGTCGAGGGCTCTGTGGCTGTCGTTGTTGGCGAGGAGGGTGTCGGGGTTTTCGCCTGCGGCGCGGATGCGGGTTGCGGTTCCGGGGTCGGTCAGGCCGCCGGCGGCGTCGGTGGGTCCGTCGCGGCCGTCGGTGCCGCCGGAGAGGAAGGCCCAGGGCCGAGCGAGGTCGGGCATGGCGAGGGCGGTGCGGAGCGCGAGTTCCTGGTTGCGGCCGCCGGTGCCGGTGCCTTTGAGGGTGACGGTGGTCTCGCCGCCGAAGATCAGGCAGGCGGGGCGGC
>JBFKMA010000066.1:0-9357 GCA_041630175.1 Albidovulum sp. | reverse complement strand
CGCCACGCGCGCGGCGTGGTAGCGAGACGGCGCGGCGACGGTGATCGGGCTCACGTCGCAGTTGACCAGGTCGAAGCGGCGAGGCGCCCGGCCGATCGGACCCTCCGCCACCAGGCAACCGAGCGCGCGGCTGATATCGCCAAGATCGCTCTTGAGCGGCAGGACGAGAAGCTTGGCCGCGAGCTCGGGTTTGCCGAACCCGGTCTCCGCCGCGAGCGTGAACTCGGCGGTTTTCGGCCCGGCGAAGACGACCTGGAGAATGTCGGACACTTCCTGGCGCGATCTCGGCGTGAAGAACGTGCTGAGCGGCATGCCCCGCACTTCCATCCCCATCAGTTCGGTCAGATGCGTCCCGGCGAGGCGGAACCGCGCCACCTGCGGCGCGACGCGTTCCAGCACGAAGGCGAATTCCAGCGCACGCTCGATTCCGCGCGGGTCGATCTCGGAGCGGTATGGCACTTCGCGCCCGTCGCGCAGCGCCTCCCAATAGGCCTTGACCTCTGAAAGACAACGAAAACTCATCGCCCAGCGACTTTCCGAATGCGGGACAGGCCGTCCCTACCGACACAATTAAAATCCAGCCGATTCAACCGACCGTCTACCCGCAGAAACGCCACCCACCCGCCGCGTTGTCGCGATGGTCAGCATTTGTTAACCCTACGAATGGAATTCTTACTAAAGTGTTAATACACGCAAACTTGCGGCAGTGGAGGAACAAAAGTCTTAAATGGTTAATGCATCTCTGGTCTCGATGACGGGCTTCGCGGCGCGGCGCGGTGAGGGAGTTGGCTTCGGCTGGACCTGGGAGGTCCGCTCGGTCAATGGCAAGGGATTCGACCTGCGGCTCAGGTTGCCGGATTGGATCGACGGACTGGAGCCGGCGGTGCGCGCGGCCGTGGCACGGGTGGCAAGCCGGGGCAATGTCACGCTGTCGCTGAAGCTCGCGCGCGAGGCCGGGGCCGAGGCCGTGCGCGTCAATGCCGCCGGGCTCGATTCGGTTCTGGCCGCGCTCGCGGTGGTCCGAGCCCGCGCCGAGGCGGCGGGGATAGAGCTTGCCGAGCCGAGCACGGCCGAGATCCTCGGCCTGCGCGGGGTCGTCGATCAGGGCGGCGAGGCGGAGGAGACCGGGCCGCTTCTGACGGCACTCCTGGCCGATCTCGACCCGCTTCTGGCTGACTTCGCCGCGATGCGCGCCGCCGAGGGACAGGCGCTGGCCGGGGTCATCGCCAGCCAGATCGACCGGATCGCGCGGCTCACCGCCGAGGCGAAGGACGCGGCCGAGGCGCGGCGGCTGGAGATGCAGCGGATGCTCAATGGCAATCTCGCCCGGGTCCTTGCCGGCGCCGCCGAGGCCGATCCGGCCCGCGTGGCGCAGGAACTCGCGCTGCTCGTCGTCAAGGCCGACGTCACCGAGGAGATCGACCGGCTCACTGCGCATGTCGCCGCCGCCCGCGCGCTTCTGGGCGAAAAGGGGGCGGTCGGGCGCAAGTTCGACTTCCTCATGCAGGAGTTCATGCGCGAGGCGAACACGCTCTGCTCGAAATCCGGCAATGCCGCGCTGACGCGGATCGGGCTTGACCTCAAGACCGTGATCGACCAGATGCGCGAACAGGTTCAGAACGTGGAATGACCATGCAGCGCAAGGGCTTGCTCATCATCCTGTCGTCGCCCTCGGGGGCCGGCAAATCGACGCTGGCCCGCAGGCTGATGGATTGGGACCCGACGCTGCGCTTCTCGGTCTCGGCCACCACGCGCGCGCCGCGGCCGGGCGAGGTGGACGGGCGCGAATACTACTTCCGCTCGCGCCCCGACTTCGAGGCGATGGTCGCGGCGGGCGAGATGCTCGAACATGCCGAGGTCTTCGGCAATCTCTACGGTTCGCCCAAGGCGCCGGTCGAACAGGCGATGGCCGAGGGGCGCGACACGATCTTCGACATTGACTGGCAGGGCGGCCAGCAGATCCGCAACTCGGCGCTCGGCCGCGACGTGGTGTCGGTCTTCGTGCTGCCGCCCTCGATCGCCGAGCTTGAGCGGCGGCTGCGCTCGCGGGCGCAGGACAGCGACGAGGTGATCGCCGGCCGCATGGCCAAGTCCGAGGCCGAGATCAGCCACTGGGCGGAATACGACTACGTGCTCGTGAACGAGGACCTCGACAGAGCTGAGGCGGAGCTGAAGACGATCCTCACCGCCGAACGGATGCGCCGCGACCGCCAGCCCTGGCTGGCCGATTTCGTGCGTGGACTGAACAAGGAGTTTGCCGCAAGATGATCTACGAACTCGATGGAATCGCTCCAGAAATCGGCGATCAGGCCTGGGTTGCGCCGGATGCCAACGTGATCGGCAAGGTGGTGCTGGAGGCGGGCGCGAATGTCTGGTTCGGATCGACGCTCAGGGGCGACAACGAGGAGATCCGCGTCGGGCGCGGATCGAACATCCAGGAGAACTGCGTGCTGCATACCGACATGGGCTATCCGCTCACCATCGGGGCGGATTGCACGATCGGCCACAAGGCGATGCTGCATGGCTGCACCATCGGCGAGGGCTCGCTGATCGGCATGGGCGCGACGGTGCTCAACGGCGCGAAGATCGGCAAGGGCTGCCTGATCGGCGCGGGGGCGCTGATCACCGAGGGCAAGGAGATCCCCGACGGCAGCCTCGTCATGGGCGCGCCGGGCAAGGTCATCCGGCAACTCGACGAGGCGGCGCAGGCGCGGCTCATCGCCTCGGCGGCGCATTACCGGGCCAATGCGGCGCGCTACCGGGCGGGGCTCAGGGCGCTTTAACTTGGATCGCTCGCGAGGACGACGAGTTCGAAGTCGATCCCGTCGCAGTGACCGCGGATCTCGCGGGTGACGGATTCGGGATCGGGCAGGGGGCCGGTGAGGCCATGCAGGCTGCCGCCGTAGCCGAGCCGCGCGAGCCGCGCGGCAAGGTCGAGGACGTCGAAGCCCGGCCCCATGAGCGGCGCGAAGACGGCATCGGGCATCACGCGGGCCAGGAGGGCAAGGTCCAGCCCCGCAAACGGCGCGGCCTCTACCGTGGCGCCGGTCAGGTCGCGCACCGTCTCCACCATCGCGGCGGGTGCGCCGATCGCGAGAATCCGGAGCGCGCGCGCGGGTTCGGCCGCGGGATCGATTCCGTCCTCCACCTCAGTTCCTTGGGCCGGGGCACTGTCCCTGCGCGACATTTCGACCTTCGAAGGAGTGGCGCCGCCCGGCCCCTGAAGGACCGGCCACCGACACGGTTTCTGCTGTTTCACCGCAACTGTAACGCGAGGCGCGGAGGGTGAAAAGCCAGGCGCCGGCGAGATTTACATTTCGGTCGCACTGACGCAGGCTGCGCCGCGCCCCGTTGCGGGGGCGGACGGAGGAGGCGGGATGCAAGCCGGCGAAATGCGGGAAATCCTGGAAGCGGTGCCGATGGCGCTCCTGCTCGTCGGGCCCGACCAGCGCGTTCTGTGCGCGAACCGCGCCGCGGCGGCGATCTTCGGGGTTTCGCCCGAGGGGCGAAGTTGCAGCGTCTTCCTGCGGCATCCGGAGTTCCTCAACGGCCTGGAGGCCTGCCTTTCGGGGGCGGGCCGGGGCAAGGCGCGCATGGCGATCACGGCCGGCGGCGGCGAGACGCATCTGGCCGTGACCTTCACGCCGATGCGGACCGAGGCGGGGCAGGGTGCGCTCGTCGCGTTCGAGGATCTGACCGCGACGGAGCAGGCCGGCGCCATGCGCCGCGACTTCGTCGCCAATGTCAGCCACGAACTGCGCACGCCGCTGACCGCGCTTGTCGGTTTTATCGAGACGCTGCGCGGCGCGGCGCGCGAGGATCCGGCAGCCCGCGATCGGTTTCTCGGCATCATGGAGCGCGAGGCGGGGCGGATGATCCGGCTGGTGAGCGACCTTCTGTCGCTGAGCCGCGTCGAGGCCGAGGAGCGGCAGCGGCCGGCTGACGAGGTGGAGATCACCGGGCTTCTCAACGGCGCGATGGCCAGCCACCGCGACGCGGCGGCCGCGGCCGGGATCGAGCTCAGGCTCGAGGCGGGGCTGCGGCCGGTGACGCTTCGGGCCGATGCCGACCAGTTGACTCAGGTCTTCCACAACCTCGTCGAGAACGCGCTGAAATACGGCGGCGCGGGAAAGGAGGTCATCGTCCGCGTCTCGGAACTGGAGCGCGAACCGGTGCTGCGCGGGCCGGCGGTGCAGGTCGAGGTGATCGACCGCGGCGACGGAATCGACCCCCTGCACCTGCCGCGCCTGACCGAGCGATTCTACCGCGTCGACACGCACCGGAGCCGCGAAAAGGGCGGAACCGGGCTTGGCCTGGCAATCGTGAAGCACATCGTCAACCGCCATCGCGGGCGCCTCAGGATCGAGAGCGAGCGGGGAAAAGGCAGCAAATTCATCGTGATATTGCCGGCTGGCTAGGGGCCGTCTCGGCGAAGAAACGAACGGGATCCCGGGTGCCGTCATGAATCTGTTACACATCCGTCACAAAAGCATAGCCGCCGCAGTCTAGAGCGACGCATGAGGTCGCCAAGGGGCGGCCGCGACAGAGACTTGCAGGAGTGTGCAATGACTACCGTGAAACTCACCGCCTCGGCCCTCGCGCTGGCCGCCGCAGCGACCGCCGCCGACGCCCGCGACCAGCTCCAGATCGCCGGCTCCTCGACCGTGCTGCCCTATGCCACCATCGTCGCGGAACTGTTCGGTGAGAACTTCGATTTTCCGACCCCGGTCGTTGAAGGCGGCGGCTCGGGTGCCGGCCGCAAGAAGCTCTGCGAGGGCGTCGGCGAGAACACGATCGACATCGCCAACTCCTCCTCCCGCATCAAGCAGTCGGACGTCGACCTGTGCGCCCAGAACGGCGTGGCCGAGATCATGGAAGTCCGCTTCGGCTATGACGGGATCGTCTTCGCCTCGGACATCGACGGCCCGGAATTAGCCTTCACGCCGGCCGACTGGTACAACGCGCTCGCGGCCGAGGTCGTCAAGGACGGCGCGCTGGTGCCGAACCCCAACAAGACCTGGGCCGACGTCAACCCGGATCTGCCGGCGCAGGACATCCTCGCCTTCATCCCCGGCACCAAGCACGGCACCCGCGAAGTCTTCGACGAGAAGGTCCTCGAAGCCGGCTGCGAGGCGTCCGGCGCGCTCGAGGCGCTGAAGGCCGCGAAGGGCGACGAGGAAGGCGAAAGGGCCTGTCTCGCGCTGCGCACCGACGGCGTGTCGGTCGACATCGACGGCGACTATACCGAGACGCTCGCCCGCGTGGATGCCAACAAGAACGGCATCGGCGTCTTCGGCCTGTCGTTCTACCAGAACAATACCGACAAGCTGCGCGTCGCGACGATCGACGGCGTGGTCCCGACCACCGACTCGATCGCGGCGGGCGACTATCCGGTGTCGCGTCCGCTCTACTTCTACGTGAAGAACGCGCATCTGGGCGTGATCCCGGGCCTGCAGGAATACCTCGAGTTCTTCGTCTCCGACGACATGGCCGGCCCGGACGGCCCGCTCGCCGAATACGGGCTCGTCTCGGACCCGGAACTGGCGGCGACGCAGGAGATGGTCGCGTCCGGCACGCCGATGGGCCCCCTCAACTGATCTGACAGCGTGCGGGTGACGCCTCGGGCGCCACCCGCCATTTCATCGGGAACGACCATGAGCCTTGCTGCCCTCTTCCTGACCGTCCTGGCGATCGCCGCCGGGGGCTACATCCTCGGCCGCAGGCGGGCGCTGGCGCGGGCCGGCGGCGACCGCCGGCAGCTGCATTCGCTGATCGGGTATTACGGGCAGACGGTCGCTCTCTTCGCTGCGGTTCCGGCGCTCCTGCTGCTCGGGGTCTGGCTGTTTCTGCAGCCGGTGGTGATCGAGGGCCGGATCTCGCCGATGATCCAGCCGGCGGACATTCCCGAAGGCGCATCGCTCGGACTGGTGATGGGCGATGTGCGCCGCGTCGCGAGCGGAATCGACGGCCTGATCGCCTCGGGCGAGATGAGCGCCGAGGAACTTGCCGACCTGCCGCCCGATGGCGGCGAGATCGGCGCGCGGCTGGGGGCTGCCGGCGTGGCGCTCGGCGCCGAGGTCAAGCCGGGTGTCTACGCGGCGGCCTTGGCTTACCGCGCGCTGAGCCAGTCGTCGCGCATGGCGATGACCGTCGCGGTGATCGCGTTCTCGCTCGCCGGGCTCATCCTGTCGCTGATGCGGGTGACGCCGGAGTTCCGCGCCCGCAACGCCTTCGAGCGCTTCGTGCTCGTGCTGCTGATCGCCGCCTCGCTGGTCGCGGTGCTGACCACGATCGGCATCATCGCCTCGCTCTTGTTCGAATCGATCAACTTCTTCCGGCTCTACCCGGCCAAGGATTTCTTCTTCAGCCTGACCTGGAACCCGCAGTTCCGCGGCGGATCGGACCTCGGCATCTGGCCGCTTCTCTGGGGCACGCTCTACGTCTCGTTCGTGGCGCTGCTCTTCGCGGTGCCGGTGGGTCTGATGATCGCGATCTACCTGTCGGAATACGCTTCCAAGCGGCTGCGCACCGTCGCGAAGCCCGCGATCGAGATTCTCGCCGGGATCCCGACCATCGTCTACGGTCTCTTCGCGCTGATCACCGTCGGCCCGCTCCTGCGCGACTATTTCGCCCAGCCGCTCGGGCTCGGCACCTCCTCGGCCTCGGTGATGACGGCGGGGCTGGTCATGGCGATCATGCTGATTCCCTTCGTCTCTTCGCTTTCGGACGACATCATCAACGCGGTGCCGCAATCCCTGCGCGACGGTTCCTACGCGATCGGCGCGACGCAGTCGGAGACCGTGCGCCAGGTGATCCTGCCCGCCGCGCTGCCGGGCATCGTCGGCGCGATCCTCCTCGCCGCGAGCCGCGCCATCGGCGAGACGATGATCGTCGTGATGGGGGCGGGGGCGGCCGCGAAGCTCGACCTCAATCCGTTCGAGGCGATGACCACGATCACCGTCAAGATCGTCAGCCAACTAACCGGCGATACCGAATTCGCCTCGCCCGAGACGCTCGTGGCCTTCGCGCTCGGGATGATGCTGTTCGTCTTCACGCTGGGGCTGAACGTGATCGCGCTCGTCGTGGTGCGCAAATACCGGGAGCAATACGAATGACCGACGCAACCGCTCCCGCAACGACGCGCCACGGCTCGCTGATCGCCACGGATCCGCGCACCCGCCGCCGCAACGCCGCCGAGGCCCGGTTCCGGCTCTACGGGCTCGTCGCGCTCGGCATCGGCATTGCCGCGCTGGTGATCCTGCTGACCTCGGTTCTGGCCAACGGCGTCGGCGCCTTCCGCCAGACCACGCTTCTCATCGACATCCATCTCGACGCGGCGGTTCTCGACAAGGCCGGCAATCGCGATCCGGAGGCGATGAAGAAGGTCACGACCCTCGGCTACGGAAAGCTCCTCGACAAGGCGCTGGCCGAGACGATCGCGGCGCGCGGCATCGCGGTCGAGGGGCTGAGCGACAAGGAGATCGGCGGCATGATCTCCAAGGAGGCGCCGGCGCAGATCCGTGACCGGGTGCTGGCCAATCCCGACCTCGTCGGCCAGACCGTCACGCTCAAGGTGCTCGCCAACGGAAGGATCGACGGCTATCTAAAGGGCCGCGTCACCATGGCAAGCGCCGAGCGTGACAGCAACGTCTCGCCGAACCAGCTTCGGCTCGCCGACGCGCTGGCGGCCGAGGGGCTCCTCGTCAAGGCGTTCAACTGGGGCTTCATTACCGGCCCGGACGCCTCCGAGCTGCGCCCCGAGGCGGCCGGGCTCGGCGTCGCGATCATTGGCTCGGCCTACATGATGATCATCGTGCTCGTGCTGTCGCTGCCGATCGGCGTCGCCGCCTCGATCTATCTCGAGGAATTCGCGCCGAAGAACCGCTGGACCGATCTCATCGAGGTCAACATCTCCAACCTCGCGGCGGTGCCGTCGATCGTCTTCGGCATCCTCGGGCTCGCTATCTTCATCAACTTCGCCGGGTTGCCGCAATCGGCACCGATCGTCGGCGGCCTGGTGCTGACCTTGATGACGCTGCCCCGGATCATCATCCCGACCCGCGCGGCGCTCGGCGCCGTGCCGCCCTCGATCCGCGAGGCGGCGCTTGGCGTCGGCGCCTCGAAGATGCAGACGATCTTTCACCATGTGCTGCCGCTCGCGATGCCCGGCATCCTGACCGGCATGATCATCGGCCTTGCCCAGGCCCTCGGCGAGACGGCGCCGCTCCTCCTGATCGGCATGGTCGCCTTCGTGCGCGACTTTCCCGGCGCGCCGCCCGAGGGCTTCTTCGACCCGGCCTCGGCCCTGCCGGTGCAGGTTTACAACTGGACCCAGCGCGCCGACCCGGCCTTCGCCGAGCGGGCCTCGGGTGCGATCGTCGTGCTCCTGGTGTTCCTTCTGGCAATGAATGCGGTCGCGATCCTCCTGCGCAACCGGTTCGAACGGCGGTGGTAAGAATGGCGGAAACTGCGACAATGGACGACATGAGACACATGCAAACCTCTGCCGGGACCGACCGGGTCAAGATCTCCGCGCAAGGCGTGCAGGTCTTCTACGGCGACAACCACGCCATCAAGGACGTGGACGTCGAGATCGCCGACCGCACGGTCACGGCCTTCATCGGTCCTTCGGGCTGCGGCAAGTCGACCTTCCTGCGCTGCCTCAACCGGATGAACGACACCATCCCGATCTGCCGGGTGGAGGGAAAGATCGCGCTCGACGGCGAGGACATCTACGACAAGCGCGTCGATCCGGTGCAGCTCCGCGCCAAGGTCGGCATGGTGTTCCAGAAGCCTAACCCGTTCCCGAAGTCGATCTACGACAACGTGGCCTACGGCCCCCGCATCCACGGGCTGACGCGCAACAAGGCCGAGCTCGACGAGGTCGTGGAAAGGAGCCTGCGCCGCGCCGCGCTCTGGAACGAGGTGAAGGACCGGCTTCAGGCACCGGGCACCGGGCTTTCGGGCGGCCAGCAGCAGCGGCTCTGCATCGCACGGGCCATCGCGGTGCATCCCGAAGTGATCCTGATGGACGAGCCGTGCTCGGCGCTCGACCCGGTCGCGACGGCCAAGATCGAGGAGCTGATCGACGAGTTGCGTCAGAACTTCACGATCGTGATCGTGACGCACAACATGCAGCAGGCCGCGCGCGTCTCGCAGCGCACGGCCTTCTTCCACCTCGGCGTGCTGGTCGAGGAGGGGGAGACCGCGCAGATCTTCACCAATCCGCGCGACTCCCGGACCCAGGACTACATCACGGGTCGCTTCGGGTAGGCGGGACGGCGGCGCGCCTCGGGTGCGAAGGCGCGCTACGACGTGGCTCCGCCCCGCTCCTGGCGCCTCCCTGGCCGTCACCTG
>JBFKMA010000065.1:0-9454 GCA_041630175.1 Albidovulum sp. | reverse complement strand
GCCTTTACGACGGGCAGACCGGACTCAGGCTGATGCGACGCGATGGAACGGTCGTCGCAAACTGGCCTGTGTCCCATTCGGAGCATTTCCCCGATGCCAACTTCCTTGGCAGCACCGCACCGAACACTGATCTCAATGTCGATCTGCACGGCGCCGTCCTCCATCACGATGGTTCGCTCGTCTTCAACTATGAATACACGGGGACCGTAAAGCTCTCTCGCTGCGGCGAGGTGATCTGGACGCTGCGACACCCCACCCACCATTCCCTGGAATTCGCAGAAGGCGGCGGCTACTGGATCCCCGGGCGCCGCATGTTGACACCGGGCAACGGCGACCCCGACCTCGCCTTCCCGCCGTTCACCCTCATGAAGGGGGCCAAGAACTTCGCCGACGACCTCATCCTGCGGATATCGGAGGACGGGCGGATCGTGGAGCAGCGCTCGGTGATGAGGATCTTCTACGACAGCGGTCTCGAACCGCTGATGACCGCGACCGGATCCAACTTCGCGCGTGACGGCGAATGGGAGACGGATTTGATTCATCTAAACAAGATTGCGGAACTTCCGTCGAGCATGGCTGCCGCGTTCCCGGGCTTCGAGGCGGGCGACATCATGATCTCGCTTCGCCGCAGGAATCTCGTGGCGGTGATCGATCCCGACACCTGGAAGGTGCGGTGGTATCAGATCGGCCCGTGGCGGCGCCAACACGACCCGGAGTTCCTGAAGGACGGCACGATCGCGGTCTTCAACAACAACACCTACCGGACCAGCCTTCTGAGCTACAACCGCTTCGACCCCGACGCGCCCTTCGTCTCCAATATCATAACGTTCGATCCGGCGACCGGCACACACCGCGTCGTCTACGGCGAACGGCCCGGCGAGGAGTTCCTCAGCGTGATCCGCGGCAAGATCGATCCGACCCGGAACGGCGGATACCTGATAACCGAGTTCGCGGCCGGACGTGGCTTCGAGATCGACAATGACGGCAAGGTCATCTGGGAATACATCAACCGTTACGACGACGACCTTGTGATCAAGATCACCGAGGCGCGGCTATATCCCGAAGACTACTTCACGGTTTCGGACTGGTCATGCCCCGCACAATGATCCCACCAAGGGCCGGACCGCGCCTACGCCGGTCCGACGACACAACAACAATCGCCCAGCCAAGGATTTGAGATGTCAGCACTAAAAATCAAGAAGGGCTCGTCCAGCCATTCCGCCTACGACCTGCGCGATCCCAATGCCGAGGTGATCGGATCGCACACGCTCGCGGTCCTCGTGGACAACGAGGCGGGCGTGCTGGCCCGCGTGATCGGGCTGTTTTCCGGCCGCGGCTACAATATCGAGAGCCTGACCGTGGCCGAGGTCGACCACGAAGGCCACCGCAGCCGGATCACCGTCGTGACCACCGGCACCGCGCCCGTGATCGAGCAGATCAAGGCGCAGCTCGGCCGGCTGGTGCCGGTCCACGACGTGCATGACCTCACCGTCGAGGGGCCGAGCGTCGAGCGGGAACTCGGCCTCTTCAAGGTCGCCGGGACCGGCGAAAAGCGCATTGAGGCGCTGCGGCTGGCCGAGATCTTCCGCGCCAGCGTGGTGGATTCGACGCTCGAGAGCTTCGTCTTCGAGATCACCGGGACGCCGGAGAAGATCGACGCCTTTGCCGACCTTATGCGCCCGCTCGGCCTCGTCGACGTCGCGCGCACCGGGGTTGCGGCTCTGGCGCGCGGGGTCCGATAAGAACAAAGGCCCCGGGGTTTCCCCCGGGGCCTGTCCCGAAACGGGAACGCGTGGCCGATTACTGGGCCAGCGTGCCGGCTTCCTGAGCGGCGGCCAGCTCATCGGCGTCAACCGCGCCGTCGGCGTTCGCGTCGACGGTGGCGAAGAGTTCGGCGGTCATGTCCGGGTATGCGGCGGTCAGCTCTTCGATCGAGAAGGTGCCGTTGCCGTCCGTGTCCGTCACGACGGTCTGGGCATTGGCGGCAGCGGCAAACGCGGCAACGGCGCCGAGGGCCAGAACGAACTTGTTCATCTTCATATTCTCCAGGTAAGGGCATCTGCCCTAGAATCAGTGGCTTAGGCGCCACCGTGCGCTATCTGGCGTTTTCATCGCCTTTGCGCAAGTGGACTGAAACCCCAATCACGCGGCCGTGATCCTACTGGCAGGGCGGCGCCGATCCGCCCGCCTCCCTTGCGCGTCCCGGCGCCGGTTGCGGCCGCACAGGGAAAAGGGCTTGCACTTTCGCTGGCGAGGCCGGCCGGCAGGTCGCCCGAATCCCGCGCCGGCCGCCGGATCGGCGGGGCCATAGCGGCATGGCCAATGTCGCGCGGGACCACGCCCATTGCCCTTGTGGGCCCTTTACCTTGGCCCCGGCCTGCACATAGGCTGGGACGACAGGCATCATATCCAGGCGATCGGCATGTTCGAGAACGACTTTCCCCTGCTCAGCACCCCGAGTCTCATCGCGCTGATCCTGCACCGCGCCGAGGCCGGCGCCGTGACGCTCGACGGCTGCGCCGAACGCCTCGCCGCGCTGTACGACGAGGCCCGCGAAGCCCCGGCCCTGACGCCCGAGGCGATCCGCACCCGGCTTGCCGGCCATCTGCGGCAGCTCGAGATCGCCCGCCTGCTGGAACCGGCCTCGGACGGCGCCTGGCGCCTGACCGATCGCGGACGCCAGGCGATTCAGCGCGACCTCAAGGGCGTCGATTTCGCCGACCTGATGGAATATCCGGAATTCGCCGCCCATATCCGCGCCAGCGCCGGGCGGCTCCCCGGCATGGACCCGCGCGCCGCGAGCTACGACGAGGGCTACGAGGCCGGCCGCGAGGGTCGGTCCTTCACCGCCAATCCCTACACGGCCAACACCGTCGACCACATCGCGTGGGAAAACGGCTGGATGCAGGCGCTCGACGAGAAGCAATAGGGCCTGTGCAGGTTCCCGGGCGACGCGTTAATCGCACATCTCGACCGGCAACCGAATCCCTACTCCGCCGCTTCCCTGGCCGCCTCGATCTCGGCCGCGCGCTGTTCGACGAGTTCGACGATATGGTCGATCATCCGGTCGTTGGTCATCTTGTGGCTCTGCTTGCCCGCGAGATAGACCATGCCCGAGCCGGCGCCGCCGCCGGTAAAGCCGATATCGGTCATCAGCGCCTCGCCCGGCCCGTTCACCACGCAACCGATGATCGAAAGGCTCATCGAGGTGGTGACATGCGCCAGCCGCTCCTCCAGCTCCTGAACGATCTTGATCACGTCGAAACCCTGCCGCGCGCAGGAGGGGCAGGAGATGATCGTCACGCCGCGATGCCGGAGCCCGAGCGATTTCAGGATTTCGTAACCGACCTTGACCTCCTCGACCGGATCGGCCGAGAGGCTCACGCGGATCGTGTCGCCGATCCCCATCCAGAGGAGATTGCCGAGCCCGATCGCCGACTTGACCGTGCCCGACTGCATTCCCCCGGCCTCGGTGATGCCGAGATGGATCGGCGCGTCGGTCGCCTCGGCCAATTGTTGATAGGCGGTCGCGGCGAGGAACACGTCAGAAGCCTTCACCGAGATCTTGAAATCGTGAAAGTCGTTGTCCTGCAAGAGCTTGATATGGTCGAGCCCGCTTTCGACCATCGCCTCGGGACAGGGCTCGCCGTATTTGTCGAGAAGGTGTTTTTCGAGCGAGCCGGCATTGACGCCGATCCGGATCGAGCAGCCATGATCCTTCGCCGCCTGCACGACCTCGCGCACGCGCTCGGCCGAGCCGATGTTGCCGGGATTGATGCGCAGGCAGGCCGCGCCCGCCTCGGCCGCTTCGATGGCGCGGCGGTAGTGGAAATGGATGTCCGCGACGATCGGCACCGGGCTTTGCGCCACGATCTCGCGCAGGGCGCGCGTCGAGGCTTCGTCCGGCGTCGAGATACGCACGATGTCGGCTCCGGCCGCGGCGGCGCGCAGCACCTGCTCCACCGTCGCCTTCACGTCCGAGGTGATCGTGTTGGTCATGGTCTGGACCGAGATCGGCGCACCGCCGCCCACGGCGACGCCGCCGACCGTGATCTGGCGCGACCTGCGGCGCTCGATGCTGCGCCAGGGACGGATCGGATTGTGCGACATGTGGGTCTCGGTTCTGCCGTGCGCTTGCGCCCTACATAGACCCGCGGGGCCGGATCGGCAATGCGTGCGACTATTGGCCCGCCGGTTCGGCCTCAGGCGCGACCACCGCGGCGGCATCCGCGACGGCGACGAACTTCGCCAGGTCCGAGTCCTGCGCGATGTCGGCCAGCGCGAACGTCTCGGTCAGCGATTCGGGCGACAGTGCGACGTTCTTCGTCACCACGCCGCGCTCGCCGACCGGGCCGTAGGTCTGGCCGTTCACGGCGAAATAGAGCGCACCGGATTCGCCCACACGCAGGAGCGGCGGCTCTTCGGTCTTGGGGATGGTGAAGCGCTCGCCGGAGTCGAGGATCTTTTCCAGGATCACCGTGCCGTCGGCCGCCTGCACTCGCACCCAGGCAGGGCGCACCGCCAGAAGCTCCATCGGCGGCGCCTCGGCCACCACGACCTGCACCGGCGTCTCGCCGAGCGCCGGGGTCTCGGGCACCACGACGGGCGCAGCCACCTGCGTCGCCTCGACGAAGAGCGTGCCCACGGTGCGCGGATCGATCGCCGCAATCGGGCCATCACGCGCCACGAGCACCGGCACGTCGAGTGTTTCGGGACGGTAGAGCCGGTCGAAGGCATCGGCCGCGGGCGGCAGCGGATCCTCGCCCGGCAGCCCCGCCAGGGCAATCTCGGCAGGTTCCTGCTGGTCGGCGATTGCGCCGCCGGCACCGGACAGCGGATCGAGTTCGGCGATCACGCCGGGGGCCTGGTCGACCGGAGCGAGATTGACCTTCTGGACCTCCTGAAGCACCGTCCATCCGCCATAGCCGATGCCGCAGATCAGCGTCACGAGGACGAGGATCGAGCCGATGGCGCCCGGCTCGATTCCCGACATGAAAGCCTCGCCGCGCGGCACGAAGGTGGCATTGGGATTGGCCAGGGGATCGCTGTATTCGACGGTGCGGCGGCTGGGGGATTTCCGGGGCCCCGAGGCGGCGGCCGACATGCCGTGCACAACGGTGAAATTCGCCTCCTCGCAGAAGCGCTTGAAAGCCCAGTCGGGATCCATGCCGAGATAGCGCGCGTAGGACCGCACGTAGCCGGCGACGAATCCGGGCGTCTCGAAGGCGGAAATGTCGGCATTCTCGATAGCGGCGATGTAGCTCGCCTTGATCTTCAACTCGCGCTGGACGTCGAGGAGCGACTTGGCCATCGTCGCGCGTTCGCCACGCATGACATCGCCGAGCCGCAGTTCGAAATCGTCAAACCCCTTAGGTTTGTCCATATCCTGCGCCGAAGGTGGAACCCTCCGCCCGATCATGCCTGCTGCCCCGTGCCGTTATATCCCTGCGTGGCCGACGATTCGCCGCACCACGCTCCGTGCTATTGTAAAAATCATACCATAGGGCAAGGCCGATTGCGACTGCGGAAGCTTCACGCCGTGAGGTCAGCGCGATTCAGCGCACAGTGCGACCACAGCTTGTCCATGGCGCGGACGAGCTGGTCGATATCGTCCAGCGAATGCACCGGCGAGGGCGTGAAGCGCAGCCGTTCGGTGCCGCGCGGCACGGTCGGGAAATTGATCGGCTGCACGTAGATCCCGTAATGCTCCAGAAGCATGTCGGAGATCTTCTTGCAGTGCACCGGATCGCCGACATGGACCGGGACGATATGGGTGCCGTGGTCGATGATCGGCAGGCCCATCGCGCGGAGCCGCAGCTTGAGGATCCGGGCATGTTCCTGCTGCTTCTCGCGCAGGTGCTGGGCGGTCTTAAGGTAGTTGACCGAGGCCGCCGCGCCCGCCGCCACCGCCGGCGGGATCGAGGTCGTGAAGATGAAGCCCGGCGCGTAGGAGCGGATCGCGTCCACCATCTTCGCGGTCGAGGCGATATAGCCGCCCATCACGCCATAGGCCTTGGCGAGCGTCGCGTTGATGATGTCGATCCGGCCCATCAGGCCGCGCTTCTCGGCCACGCCCGCGCCGCGGGGGCCGTACATGCCGACGGCGTGAACCTCGTCGAGATAGGTCAGCGCCCCGAATTCCTGCGCGAGATCGCAGATCTCCTCCATCGGGCAGATGTCGCCGTCCATCGAATAGACCGATTCGAAGGCGATGAGCTTCGGCGCGGCCGGATCGTCGGCCGCCAGAAGCTCGCGCAGATGCGCCAGGTCGTTGTGGCGGAACACGCGCTTGGCGCCGCCATTGCGGCGGATGCCCTCGATCATCGAGGCGTGGTTGAGCTCGTCCGAATAGATGATCAGACCCGGGAACAGCTTAGGCAGCGTCGAGAGCGTCGCGTCGTTGGCGATATAGGCCGAGGTGAAGACCAGCGCCGCCTCCTTGCGGTGCAGATCCGCGAGTTCGGCCTCCAGACGCTTGTGATAGACGGTCGTGCCGGAGATGTTGCGGGTGCCGCCGGAGCCGGCGCCGGTAGCCTCCAGCGCCTCGTGCATGGCGTTCAGAACCACGGGGTGCTGGCCCATGCCGAGATAGTCGTTGCCGCACCAGACGGTGATTTCCTTCTCGGTCCCGTCGGGGCGGACCCAGGTCGCCTTCGGGAAATGGCCCTTGCGCCGCTCAATGTCGATGAAGGTCCGGTAGCGGCCTTCCTCATGCAGCCGTCCGAGGGCCGCGTCGAGCTGAGCTTCGTAGTCCATGTCCGTCTCCCCGGCTCTTCATCTGCCACACAAAGACCTAGAGCCCCTGCAAACGCCGTTCCTTGATAAAGATCAATAGGCGCAAAGGCGAGTGTACAATTTGCCGCGCATTCCGGTTTTCCGCCACCCGTTTGCCGACATCCTGCGCCCCGTTCCGCCGTACCCCCCCCAGTCCTCCGCCGCCCCGCAACTGGACAATGCCCCCGCGGCTGGTAGGGTCCGCAGGCGAACCACACCGGAGCCTTCCCGATGAGCCTCGACGCCGTCCTCGCCAGAATCGATGCCTCCCTGCCCGATTCCATGGACCGCCTCTTCGAACTGCTGCGCATTCCGTCGATCTCCACCGATCCCGCATACCGGGTCAATTGCGCAAACGCCGCCGACTGGCTCGCGAAGGAACTCACCGCGCTCGGCTTCGAGGCGGCGGTGCGACCGACGCCCGGCCACCCGATGGTGGTCGGCCATTCCAGAGGCGACCGCCCGCGCCTCCTCTTCTACGGTCATTACGACGTGCAGCCGGTGGATCCGCTGGAACTCTGGCACCGCGACCCGTTCGACCCCGCGATCGAGGACGCACCCAACGGCAAGGTAATCCGTGGCCGCGGCGCGTCGGACGACAAGGGCCAGCTCATGACCTTCATCGAGGCCTGCCGCGCCTGGAAGGCGGTGCATGGCGCCCTGCCTGGCAACCTCACGATCTTTCTCGAAGGCGAGGAGGAATCGGGCTCGCCCTCGCTCATCCCCTTCATGAAGGAGAACGCCGCCGAACTGACCGCCGATCTCGCGCTGATCTGCGACACCTCGATGGTCTCGCCCGGCGTCCCGTCGATCGCCTCGCAGCTGCGCGGCATGCTCAAGGGCGAGTTCACGATCCGCGGGCCGCGGATCGACCTGCATTCGGGCCATTACGGCGGGCCGGGGCTCAATCCGCTGCGCGAGATGGCGCGCATGGTCGCTTCGTTCCACGACCCCGAGACCGGCCGGGTCGCGGTCGAGGGATTCTACGAAGGCGTCCACGAGGTCCCGCCCGAGCTTCTGACGCAGTGGCAGAGCTGCGGCTTCGACGAGAGGACTTACCTGAACAGCGTCGGCTACACGGTGCCGCACGGCGAAAAGGGTTATTCGACGCTCGAACAGCAATGGGCGCGCCCGACCTTGGAGATCAACGGCATGTGGGGCGGCTACCAGGGCGCGGGGTCGAAGACCGTGATTCCCTCCGAGGCGCATTGCAAGATCACCTGCCGGCTCGTCGGCGACATGGATCCCGACGCTCTGCGCCGCAAGATCCGCGCCCATGTCGAGGCGCGGCTCTCCACCGACGCGGCCGTGACCTGGGACAAGGACCTCGAAGGCTCGCCCGCCGCCGTGATGAACATCAACCGCCCCGAATTCGAGGCCGCGCGGCAGGCGCTGTCCGAGGAATGGAACCGCCAGGCGGTCTTCGTCGGCATGGGCGGCTCGATCCCGATCGCCGGGTTCTTCAAGCAGATCCTCGGCATGGACGCGATGCTGATCGGCTTTGCCAACGACGACGACGCGATCCACAGCCCGAACGAGAAATACGACGTGAAGAGCTTCCACAAGGGCATCCGAAGCTGGGCACGGATCCTCGCGCGGCTCGCCTGATGGAGGGCTTCCGCGACCAGATCGCCGAGGTGAACGGCCAGCGCATCGCCTGTTCGCTCGGCGGTTCGGGTCCGGCCGTGCTGCTCCTGCACGGCTTTCCCCAGACCCGCGCGCTCTGGCGGAAGGTCGCGCCACGCCTCGCCGCGCGGTTCACCGTCGTCGCGGCCGACCTGCGCGGCTACGGCGAATCGTCGAAACCTCGCGGGGCCGAGCACTACACGTTCCGCGAAATGGGCCGCGACCAGTTCGCGCTCATGCGCCAACTCGGATTCGACCGCTTCCACCTCGTCGGCCACGACCGCGGCGGACGGGTGGCGCACCGCATGGCGCTCGACGACGAATCGCGGCTCCTGAGCCTCGCGCTCATGGACATCGTGCCGACGCATCATCTGCTCGACGACCTCCACCGCAAGGTCGCGGCAGCCTATTACCACTGGTTCTTCCTCGCCCAGCCCGCCCCCTTCCCCGAGAAACTGATCCTGCCCGACCCGGATTTCTTCTACGAATCCTGCCTTCTCGGCTGGGGCGGCGCGCTGCTTTCGGATTTCGACGCGGACCAGCTTGCGGCCTACCGCGAGGCCTGGCGCGACCCGGCCACCGTGGGCGCGATGTGCGACGACTACCGCGCCGCGCTGACCCTCGATTTCGACCTCGACGCCGCCGATCTCGGCCGCCGCGTCACGGTCCCGAGCCTCGTCCTTTACGGCGCGGAGGGCGCGATGGCCCGCGCCTACGACCTGCCCGCCACCTGGGAAAGCCGGCTCGCCGACATGCGCGCCGCCACCATCCCCGGCGGCCATTTCTTCATCGACACCAATCCCGAAGCGACGGCGGACACGCTCCTGGCCTTCCTTGCCAGCACCGCCTGACCCGCGGCCCGGCACACCGAAAACCCCCTTCATCTTGCCCCAAATATCCCCGCCGGAGGCACCCGAGGAGGCGGCCGAAAGGCCGACGACGAGACATGCTCTCGCGCCGAAGGCGTCAACATGGTTTTCGTCCATTCAGGGAAGAAGGTGGCGCGGTTGACGGGGCTCGAACCCGCGACCCCCGGCGTGACAGGCCGGTACTC
>JBFKMA010000064.1:0-9586 GCA_041630175.1 Albidovulum sp. | reverse complement strand
GCGTCGAGGATCGGCACGAGCCGGCCTGAGCGGACCTCCTCGTAGACGAGGTAGCTCGCGAGTTGCAGGATCCCCGCGCCGCGCCGGGCCGCCGCCACGGCGGCCTCGGCCGCCTCGAAGGCCAAAGGCCCGCGCACGGCCAGCGAGATGTCCTTGCCGCCGGCGCGGAAGCGCCAGGGCTGGGGCTGGCCGGTGCGTGAGGACAGGATCGGGATGCAGGCGTGTTGGGCGAGGTCCTCGGGGCGGCGCGGCGTGCCTGCGCGTTCGAGATAGGCGGGCGCGGCGACGGTCATCTGCGGCAGGTGGCCGACCGGGCGCGCGACGATGTCGAGTTCGGGCAGCGCACCGATGATCACCGCGGCGTCGAGCCGCTGGCCGACGAAATCCGGCACGTCGCTGCGCGAGAGGATCTCGAGCTCGATCTCGGGATAGGCGGCGATGAAGCCGGGGAGTGCCGGCGCCACGAGGATCCGCGCGATGCCGGGCGGAAGCTGGACGCGCAGGAGGCCGCGGGGCCGGCGTTCGGCGGCGCCGACCTCGTCCTCCAGTTCCTCGACATCGGCGAGGATGCGCCGCGCGCCTTCGAGATAACGCGCGCCGTCCTCGGTGAGCCGCATCCGCCGCGTCGTCCGTTCGAGCAACTGCACGCCGAGATAGCGTTCGAGCTCGGCCACGATCGCCGAGCCGGCGCCGCGGGCATAGCCGAGATCGGTCGAGGCTGCGGTGAGGCTGCCGAGCTCGGCGACCCGAAGAAACAGCCGCATGGCGCGGAGGTGGTCCATCGATTGTCCGAAAATAGCGGAGACTGAAACCAATCTGCGCGCATATCCGGAAAAAGAAAAGCGCGGTATCTGCCCTGTCATTCCGCCCCGGGGAGCCGGGGCCAACCCATGGAGACAGGACATGAACGCCGAAACCGGATTTCAGGCCGAGGTGAAGAAGGACCTCTATTACGCGGTCCACAAGGGCATCCGGCTCGCCAATGCGCGGATGCTGGTCACGCTCGGCCAGGCCGATGCGGAGGACGAGAAGGGGCTGGCGGAGGCGCTGGGCAAGCTTTCCGCGCATCTCGACCTGGGCCTTTCGCACCTCACGCATGAGAACCAGAAGATCCACGAGGTCGTCGAGGCGCGGCTGCCCGGCGGGTCGGACCATGCGGGCGAGGATCACGAGCATCACCTTCAGGCCTTCGCCGAACTGCGCCGCATTGCCGAGGAGGTGGCAAGGGCCGGCGAGGATCGCCCGGCGAAGCTCCGCCGGCTCTACCAGCGCTTCGCGCTCTTCGTGGCCGACGACCTCACGCACATGCACGACGAGGAGACCGAGCTCATGCCGCTGATCTGGGCGAATTTCACGCCCGCCGAGGTCGACGAGATCGAGCACAGCATCGTCGCGGACATTCCGCCGGCGAAGATGGCGGTGTTCCTGACGCTGATCCTCGGCGCCGCCTCGCGGTCGGAGCGCATCGCCATGGTCACGGGCATGCACGAGGCGATGCCGGCGGCGGCGTTCGACGGGCTCTTCGCCGCGGTGGTCGGCCCCGGCTGGCGCTTCGGCGACTGGGAGCGGATGGAGCGCGTGCTGTGCTGAGCGCGGAGGCGGCACTTCCCGCGGGTTGCGTCGCCTGCGCGGCCCGCCTCGCCGGGCGCTGCCCGCGCGACGCGACGGCGCCGTCGGACGGCACCCGGTAGGCGCGATAGATTCAGCCCGGCGCGGCCTCCGCGCCGGGTTCCCTTGCCGCCTCGTCGTCGAATTCCGCCTTCAGCCACGCGGCGAAGGCGAGAAGGCGAGGGTCCGGATGGGCGGTCTTCGGGAAGACCAGGTACATCGCGGTATCCTGCTCCACCACCACCGGGTGCAACTGGACGAGCCGCCCGGCGTCACGCTCTTCCGCGATAAGCGTGACGTCGTCGAGCGCGATGCCGTTGCCGGACAGCGCGAGGTCGAGCGCGCGGGCCTTGTTGGAATACTCGATGAGCATCAGCTCGCGGTCGGGCGTGTATCCCGCCGCCTCGAACCAGTCGCTCCAGTGATAGGCGCGGCCGCTGACCGAGCCGAGGTTCAGCCCGGCGATGTCGGCCGGGTCCATGGGCAGGTCGAAGCGCTTCACGTAGGAGGGGGCGGCGAAGGGGGCGACGCGGTTGCGCCAGAGCAGGACCTCGGACAGGCCCTTCCAGCCGCCGTGGCCGTAGCGGATCGCGCCATCGATGTCCGAGCGGCTGAAATCGGTGACGCCGGATTCCATGTCCGGAACGATCCGCAGATCGGGATAGGCGTCGCTGAACCGGGCGAGTCGGGGCAGCACCATCCGGTTGCCGAAGAACGGCGCGAAGGAAAGCCTCAGGGTGCCCTCCATGCGGCCATCCCCCAGATCCGCGGAGGCCTCGGCGATCTGGTCGAACGCGGTGCCGAGCCGCGCGGCGAAGCGGACGGCGGCCTCGGTCAGCTCGACCTGGCGGGTGCGGCGGTGAAAGAGCTGCTGGCCAAGTTGGTCCTCGAGCGCCTTGATCTGGTGACTGACGGCCGCATGGGTAACGTGCAGTTCCTCGGCGGCGTGCTTGAAGCTCAGGTGCCGTGCGGCGGCCTCGAAGGCGCGAAGCTGGTTGAGATTGGGCAGGCGGCGGGACATGGGCGGTCATGCTTGAGAAAATCTAACTCATGGTGTGAGAAACCATCGTTTGTTGTCAACAGCGGGGGCGGCTTAACCTGTCTCCAGATCGAAGCACGAAAACGGAGCAAGGCCATGAAAACGCGTCATAATCATACGATGACCCCGCTGGACCACATGATCGTTTCTGCTGGCGGCCACACGGTTTCGGAACTGGAACGACAGGCGGTGCGGGCGGTGGAGGATGCGCCGATGCGGCGCGCCTGCCGGGCGGTCGCCAAGACCCTTGCCGCAGCGGCGGACTGGTTCGCGGCGCGGGCAGAGGTGGTCCGGGACCGCTGAGAGCATGCGCGCCGCGAGGCGCGGCCCGAAAAACGGAAACCGCGCCGGGCTCCATCCCGGCGCGGCTTTTTTGGGGTCCGTGAGTGCGGCCCGCCTCAGAGCGCCGATGCGGCGGTGGCGGCGATCGTGAAGCTCAGTGCAACAAGACCCATCGTGAATACCGTCCAATGCGCGGCGCGGGTCAGCTTCTCGTTCGTCGCGAGCCGGATGAGGCGCTTCGTCATGTCCGTCCATCCCCAGAGCAGCAATTCCAGCATCGAGTTTTCCGCCGGATTGCGGCGGGAATGCGGTGAGGTCGGGGCAGAGAGCGGGCATTTGCAGACCCTTTTGGCGGCTGGCGCGGCGCTTGTCCGGCGCGCCCCGCGGCCGCTAGGATGGGGGGAGCAGGCGCGGGGGGGCGGAGATGGAAAGCGGGTGGCGTTTCGGAGAGCCGGTACCGGGCTGGGCGCCGCCGCCGCGGCCGGACTGGGACCTGCGCGAGGGGCGCTACGTGCGGGTCGCGCGGCTCGATCCTGCGCGTCACGGAGCGGACCTTTTCGCGGCCAATCGCGCGGATGACGCGATCTGGGACTATCTGCCCTACGGACCATTCGCGGGGCCTGCCGCCTACCGGGGCTGGCTCGACGGGGTGGCGGCGAAGGAGGATCCGCGCTTCCACGCGCTGATCGAGCGCGAGTCCGGGCGCGCGGGCGGCGTCGCGAGCTATCTCAGGATCGACCCGGCGGCGGGCTCGATCGAGGTCGGGCACATCAACCTCGCCCCCGCCCTGCAGCAGAGCCGCGCCGCGACCGAGGCGATGTACCTGATGATGTCCTGGGCCTTCGAGGCCGGCTACCGGCGCTACGAGTGGAAATGCGACGCGCTGAACCGGCCCTCGCGGCGCGCGGCGGAGCGGCTCGGCTTCAGCTACGAGGGTGTGTTCCGGCAGGCCACGGTCGTCAAGGGGCGCAACCGCGACACCGCCTGGTTCGCGGCGATCGACAAGGACTGGCCGGCGCTCCGGGATGCGTTCGAACGCTGGCTGGATCCTTCGAACTTCGACGCCGAAGGGCGGCAGCGCGTGAGCCTTTCCGCGCTGACGCGGCCGATTCTCGTCGCGGCCGATCCGCTGCGGGGGCGCTGATCCGCTTTCAGAACGCGGTGCCGGCGGCGAGCCGGTCGCGGACGAGGGCGTTGATCCGAGACACGGGGGCTCGGGTCTTCCGGCCGGCGAGCCGGTCGCGGCCGAGCGCCTCGGCCGCCGCCCGCAAGGGCGCGTCATGGGATGCGCGCGCGAGGCCGGACAGGAACTGCGCGAGATAGTCGAGCGCCGCGCCCTCGGCGCCGCTTCCCAGCATCTCGGCGGCATGGGCGAGATCGTCGCGCAGCGCCAGCGGGTCGGGCGCGATCCGGTCGGGCGCCGGCGCGGGCGGCTCGACTGGCCGGGCGCCGGGCGGCAGCGCCGCGAGCACGGCGTTCTGGAACGCCGACAGGCTTTCGATCGGTTTGAGCAGAAAGCCGTCCGCCCCGGCCGCGAGCGCCGCACCCTCGGCCGTGGCGTCGCCCGAGGTGGCCAGGAGAACCGGCACCCGCGGGAAGCGGCCGGAAAGGCCGCGGATCAGCTCGAGCCCCGAGCCGTCCGGCAGGCCGTGATCGACGATCACCGCCGTCGGGCGGTAGGCGCGAAGATGCCGCCGCGCCGCGCGCAAGCTGTCCGCCCGTCGCAGCCGCGCGCCCGAATGCAGGCACATGAGCCGCATCGCCTCGCAGGCGAAGCGGCTGTCCTCGACCGCGAGCACGGTGAGCCCCAGAAGCGGGCGCTCCGCGGTCGGTGCGCGCGTCGCGATGAAAACCGCAAGGTCGTCGCCCATCCGTCACCTCCTGTCCGTCGGGGCCTTTCGCTTCGTTCGCAGTAAGGCAGGAACTGGCTAACAGGCGGTAAATCCGCGCGGGCCGTCCCGGCCGCTTGCGCGGGCGCGCGCGGCGGCCCATAAGACGGGAAACGACCGCAGCCGGAGGAATGAGATGATCGGACGCCTCAACCATGTCGCCATCGCGGTGCCGGACCTCGAGGCCGCCGCCCGCCAGTACCGCGAGACGCTGGGCGCGGCCGTCGGCGCGCCGCAGGACGAGCCGGATCATGGCGTGACCGTGGTCTTCATCGAACTGCCGAACACCAAGATCGAGTTGCTCTACCCGCTTGGCGAGAACTCGCCGATTGCCGGGTTCCTCGAGAAAAACCCCTCGGGCGGCATCCACCATGTCTGCTACGAGGTCGAGGACATCCTTGCGGCCCGCGACCGGCTGAAGGAACAGGGCGCCCGCGTGCTCGGCAGCGGGGAGCCGAAGATCGGCGCGCATGGCAAGCCGGTGCTGTTCCTGCATCCGAAGGATTTCAACGGCTGCCTCGTGGAACTGGAGCAGGTCTGATGAATCTAACCGGCGGCATCGTGCTTTTCGCGGTGATCTGGTTCCTGGTGTTCTTCATCGCCTTGCAGATCCGGCCGAGAAGCCAGGCCGAGGCGGGCGAGGTGGTGCCGGGAACCCCGGCGGGCGCGCCGGCCGAGTTGCGGATGAAGCGCAAGGTGGTGGCGACGACGATGTTTGCCATCGTGCTCTGGTCGGTGATCGCGAGCCTGATCCTCTCGGGCGCGGTGGGCCTCAGGGACATCGACTGGTTCGGCCGGCTCGGCCCGGAGGCGCAATCCTCGCAATAGGCTGGCGGCGGGCCGGACGGTAGCTGTCCGCTTGGCGGACGGAGCGGGCATTGACGGAGCAACAGCCTGCGAGTGACGTTTTTCGGTAGGCTTCGGTTTCGAATCCGGATCTTCGGTGTTCAGCTATCCGCAGGCGGAAGTGGGCCGATGTATTCGATGTCGTATGCCCGGCATGCCGCCATGATCATCTCTTCGTCAACCGTCTGGTCGGGCTTTGCTCCACGCGGCCCTGACGGCCGAGAAATCGCACGGTAGAACTCGCCATGGTGCGGGGTCGTTATCAGAAGGTAGCGTGCAGATTCAGACTCGACCCTAAAGCCGTGCGCGGCGCCAGCAGGGATATGCGCGAAAGCTCCGGCAGCCGCACGTTGGCCCGGCGCGTTGTCCAAAAACACACTCAACTCGCCTTCAACCACATAGATTGACTCAAGGTCGCGAGAGTGCCGGTGCATCGGCACGGTCTCGCCGCGCCCTGCCGTTTCGTCCACCAGGCAAAATGCGCCGTTGGTTTTCTCGCCGGTCGCAAGAAAATAGGAGCGTGTTTCACCCGACCAGCGCAGCTCGGCCTCGCCGGGGCCGTAGAGATATGCCCCCGAAGTAGCGTCTTCACGAAACACTTTCGACATGGGCTGTGCTCCCAGAACTGCTCGGGGATGACAAGCGATCGCCTTCGGAAGTGACAGCGATCGAAGCCTGAGGATATCACGGAGCCCAACGGCAGTCTCGATGAAACATTGGTTGCTGGCGCTAGCTGGTGCTTGATACGAACGTCTTGTCAGATTGGGCCCGAAGCCGCCGGATGCCGTTTCCGCGACACGATGCTTACTCCGCCGCGGTGTCGGTGCGCGCCGGCTCCTTCTTCTCCTCGCGGGTCTGCGAGTAGCGGGCGAGCAGTGCCGCTTCAAGTTCGCGGTTCAGCGCCCGGGCGCGGGCGATGTATTCGGCGTTCTTCTCGGTCGGGATGCCGGGCTTCCAGAGATCGGCGAGATCGCGCACCGCGGCGCGATCGAGCTTGAAGAAGGTCTTTTCGAGCTCGCGCGCCTCGTATTCCGAAAGCCCGACATTCTCGAGAACGTAGCGGCCGATCCGGAGCGCGCCGTCGAAATATTCCCGCACGATGTCGTCGGCGCCGGCGCGGTAGAGTTCGAACACATGCTCGCGGTCGCGGGCGCGGACGATGATGTGCAGATCCTCGCGCTGACGCCGGGCATAGGTGACGAGCCGCGTCGCCGCGTCGCGGTCGTCGAGGCAGACGACGAGCACCTGCGCCTGCGCGATCCCGGCGGCGCGCAGAAGCTCGGGCCGGGTCGGGTCGCCGACATAGCCCTTGAAGCCGAACTGCCTCAGTAGCTGGATCACCTTCAGATCGTGGTCGAGCACCGTGGTGCGGAAGCCCGACATCGTGACCATGCGGTTGACGACCTGCCCGAAACGGCCGACCCCGGCGATGATGATCGGCTGCTGTTCGTCGATCTCGTCGGCCTCGTGGGCCTCGCTCTCCTCCTTCATCCGCTTGGCGAGCACGTCCTGCAGGATGAAGAACAAGGGCGTGAGGAACATCGAGAGCGCGATGACCAGCAGCAGCGACTGCGCGAGCGCGTCGGGCAGGATGCGCTGCTTGACCGCGAAGGCGGTCAGCACGAAGCCGAATTCGCCGGCCTGCGCGAGGCCGAGCGTGAAGAGCCACTGGTTGCGGCCCTTGAGCTTGAAAAGCCGCCCGAGCCCGAACAGCACGACGCCCTTCGCGACCATCAGCGCCAGCGTCAGGCCGAGAAGCGTGAACGGCTGCTTGAGCAGGATGTCGACATTGATCCCGGCGCCGACGGTGATGAAGAACAGGCCGAGCAGCAGCCCCTTGAACGGTGCGATGTCGGATTCGATCTCGTGCTTGAACTCGGAGTTGGCGAGCACCACGCCGGCGAGGAAGGTGCCGAGCGCAGGCGAAAGGCCGACCATCAGCATCAGAGAGGCGATGCAGACGACGATCATCAGCGCCAGCGCGGTGTTGACCTCGCGCAGGCGGGCGCGGTGCACGAAGGCGTAGAGCGGGCGGACGAGGTATTGCCCGGCCAGCACCGTCGCCGCGACCGCGCCGAGCGTCACCAGCGTCACGCCCCAGGGCGGCAGTTCCTGGAGGAAGCTCAGCGTCGTGTGGGTCTCGGCCGCCTGCGCCTTGGCCAGAGCGCGGGCGCCGGGCAGCGCCAGGAGCGGCAGGAAGGCGAGCATCGGGATCACCGCGATGTCCTGCATCAGCAGGACCGAGAATGTGCTGCGCCCGCCCGCGGTCGGCATGAGTTGCTTTTCGCTCAGCGTCTGCAGCACGATCGCGGTCGACGACAGCGACAGGATGATCCCGAGCGTGAGCGCGATCCGCCAGTCGTAGCCGAGCGCCAGCACGCCGAGCGTCACGACGAGCGCGGTGACGACGATCTGCAACCCGCCGAGGCCGACGAGCCGGTCGCGCATCGCCCAGAGCGCGCGCGGCTCCAGTTCCAGCCCGATCAGGAAGAGCATCATCACCACGCCGAATTCGGCGAAATGCTGGAGGTCCTGGGTCTCGGAGCCGACGAGGCCCAGGACCGGGCCGATGACGATCCCCGCGACCAGATAGCCCAGAACCGAGCCGAGCCCGAGCCGCGAGGCGACCGGCACCGCGAGGACGACGGCGATGAGGTAGAGCGAGGCCTGGAGAAGAAAACTTTCCATCTATTCTTTCAGGTCGGCAAAGGGGCGTCGGGTTTGAACTGGTCCATCACGATCTGGCTTTGCACGCGCGCGACCGCGGGGTGGGCGAGCAGAACCTGGTGGATCAGTCTGTTCAGGCTCGCGAGGTCTTCGCAATAGACCCGGAGAAGATAATCCGCCTCACCGGTCAGCGTCCACGCACTTGTGATCTCGGGCTGGGTCGCGACGAGGCGCGAGAAGGCCGCCGAGGTCTCCGCCCCGTGCCGCGCCATCTGGACCTGGACGAAAGCCTGCACCGAGAGACCGAGCATCAGGGGATCGAGTCGCGCGGCATAGCCCCGGATCAGCCCCTCGGCCTCGAGCCGCTGGCGGCGGCGGCCGGCCTGGCTCGGTGAGAGGTTGAGCGCCTCGCCAAGCTCCTGCGAGGTCAGGTGGGCGTTGCGCTGCAGCGCCGCCAGGAGCCGGGTGTCGGTATCGTCGAGCGTGATGCGCGAATTTTGCATGTGGGCGCACATTAGCGCGGAAATCCCGCATATGCACATGAAATTTACATTTCAAACGCGCAACAGTCGCGTGACGCATGCGGTAAACTGGATTCGACGCGCACAGGAGGTATGTCCGATGGGTCCGTTTCCCCATTCCGCCCCGAAATCCACGATCACCGAGAAGAACCCCGCCGGCACCGACGGGTTTGAATTCGTCGAATTCGCCCATCCCGAACCCGAGGAGCTTCGGCAGCTTTTCGCCCGCATGGGCTATGAGCTTGTGGCCCGGCACAGGGAGAAGAACATCGAGCTCTGGCAGCAGGGCGACATCACCTATGTGCTCAACGCCGAGCCCGGCAGCTTCGCCGCGCGCTTCGTCGAGGAGCACGGGCCCTGCGCGCCGTCGATGGGCTGGCGCGTCGTCGATGCGCAGCATGCCTTCGACCATGCGGTGGCGAAGGGTGCGGAGCCCTACGAGGGCGACGACAAGACCATGGACGTCCCGGCGATCAGGGGGATCGGCGGGTCGCTGATCTACTTCATCGACAAGTATTACGAGACCTCGCCCTACAACGAGGAGTTCGACTGGCTGCAGAAGTCGAAGCCCGCGGGCGTCGGCTTCTACTATCTCGACCACCTCACCCACAACGTCCACAAGGGCAACATGGACAAGTGGTTCAGGTTCTACGGCGACCTGTTCAACTTTCACGAAATCCGCTTCTTTGACATCGAGGGCAAGTTCACCGGGCTTCTGAGCCGTGCGCTGACCT
>JBFKMA010000063.1:0-9665 GCA_041630175.1 Albidovulum sp. | reverse complement strand
TGCGCCGAGGTGACGCCCATCATCGTGCGCCCCGCCGTGTCGAAACTCATCGTGCCGCACCACGGCATGCCGACCTTGGCGCAGGCTTCCGCCGCCGCGGCGAACTCCTCCGGCGAGGAGATCGTCTCGACCCAGAGCACGTCGGCCCCGCCCTCCTTCAGACCCTCGGCCTGTTCGTGGAACATCTCGACCGCGATCTCGTGCGTGAGCGCGCCCATTGGCGCCATGATCTCGCCCGTGGGCCCCATCGAGCCCGCGACGATCACCGGCCGGTCGGCGGCATCGGCGATCTCGCGGCCAAGCTCCGCGCCGATCCGGTTCAGCTCGCGCACCCGGACTTGGGCGTTGTGCAGCTTCAGCCGGCTGGCGTTGCCGCCGAACGTGTTGGTGAGGAACAGGTCCGAACCGGCCGCGACCGCGCCCTTGTAGAGCTTGCGGATATTGTCCGGCTTGTCGGTGTTCCACAGCTCCGGCGCCTCGCCCGCGGTGAGACCCATGTTGAACAGGTTGGTGCCGGTCGCGCCGTCGGCCAGAAGCCAGTCGCGCGTCGCCAGGAGCCGGGAAAGCGGGTCGCTCATCGGAAAAGCCTTTCGGTGAATGCCTCATCGGGGCGGTCGTGCGGGCCGCCTTTCTCCCGATGTGCCATGACGGGGGCCGCGAATCAAACCGATCTTTGTCATAAAGATCGTGAAGCCGGCGCAAGGAACAGGGTCAGCCAGCGGCCGGCCGGCGCACACGCGATCAAGCCCGCCCCGTCGGCGCGGCGGGCTCGCCAGCGTGACGATCCGGCCGGGCCGGCGTCAGGCCTCGGTCATGATCTGGCGCTTGGCCTCGATCATCAGTTCCGCCATCTTGGCGCGGATCGTGAGTTCGTCGGCCCGCGCACCGAGATCGCCCGCGACCTTGCGGAACACGTCCTCGTCGCCGGCCTCCTCGAAGTCGGAGGCGACGATTTCCTTGGCATAGGCCTGGGCCGCGTCGCCGGACTTGCCGAGAAGCTCCGCAGCCCAGAGCCCCAGTAGCTTGTTGCGACGCACCGAGGCCTTGAACTTCATTTCCTCGTCATGGGCGTATTTGTTCTCAAAAGCCTTCTCGCGGTCGTCGAAAGTCGTCATTCGGGGGCCCCGTCCTGATTTGGCGTCGTTACTCTTCATATGCCCGCCGCGGGCGCGCGCTGCAAGTCCGAAGGCCGCCGCCACCCCGCCAATCCCGCTTTGGCTTGCGGCACCGACCCTCTTGGCCTATAGCGGCGCGAGAAATGGCCGGGGCGTCCGGTCGGTCGATCGGAGCTCTCATGGCGCGTCGCAAGAAGATTTACGAAGGCAAGGCGAAGATCCTGTACGAAGGCCCGGAACCCGGGACCTTCATTCAGTATTTCAAGGACGACGCCACCGCCTTCAACGCCCAGAAGAAGGACGTGATCGAAGGCAAGGGCGTGCTGAACAACCGCCTGTCCGAGTTCTTCATGACCGGGCTGACCAATATTGGCATCCCCAACCACTTCATCCGCCGCATCAACATGCGCGAGCAGCTGATCCGCCAGGTCGAGATCATCCCGCTCGAGGTGATCGTGCGCAACTTCGCCGCCGGCTCGATGTCGAAGCGCCTCGGCATGGAGGAGGGCACCGCGCTGCCGCGGCCGATCGTCGAGTACAGCTACAAGAACGACGCGCTCGGCGATCCGATGGTCAGCGAGGAATACATCCTCGCCTTCAACTGGGCCAACCAGCAGGATCTCGACGACATCGTCTCGATCGCGCTCCGGGTGAACGACTTCCTCTCCGGGATCATGTACGGCGTCGGCATCAAGCTCGTCGACTTCAAGATCGAGATCGGGCGGATCTGGGACGGCGATTTCATGCGCCTGATCGTCGCCGACGAGATCAGCCCCGACTCGTGCCGGCTCTGGGACATCAAGACCGGTCAGAAACTCGACAAGGACGTGTTCCGCCGCGATCTCGGCAACCTCGCGGACGCCTACACCGAGGTCGCCCGCCGCCTCGGCGTGCTGCCCGCGCAGACCACGCCCATTTCCAAACCGACGCTCATCAACTGAAAGGCCCGCCCATGAAAGCCCGTGTCCATGTCATGCTGAAGGACGGCGTCCTCGACCCGCAGGGCGATGCGGTGCGCCACGCGCTCGGCACCTTGGGCTTTTCCGGCGTCGAGGCGGTGCGCCAGGGCAAGGTGATCGAGCTCGACCTCGCCGCGACCGACCGCGCGAGCGCCGAGGCCGAGGTCAAGCGCATGTGCGAGAAGCTGCTCGCCAACACCGTGATCGAGAAGTACACCGTCGAGATCGCCTGAGCCGGCCGGAACGCGGAGGGCGCCGACCGGCGCCCAGCCGGCCGCATAGGCGCGGGGGGCAAAGCGCCAATTTTCTTGGCCGAAGTCGCGGTCATCTCCGCGATCGGTGTTGGGCGGCCATGCGCGGCAACCGGCCCTTCGTCGCGGATGACGCCAATACCCTTGCGGGCCCGCCACGGTCCTCCATGGTGAGCACGAACCTCAGGCGCCAAGATGTGCTGCGGTGATCAGCGCCGCCCCGGCGATCAGCGCGACACCGAGGCCCGCACCAAGATTGCGGGTCAGCCAGCCGTTTCCCCGAAGGTTCTTCTCCAGCGCCATCACCGCTCCGAGCGCAAGCATCCAGCCGACGCTGCCGGTCCCGACGACGAACATCAGCAGCATCAGGGCCCAGCAGCAGCCGACGCAGAAGATGCCGTGCGAAATTCCGAGCCACAAAGCCTCCTTCCTCGGAGCGACCCCATGCCAGTGCGATACCACGAAGGAGAAGGGCGCGCGGCATCGGGTCAGGCAGTGGTGCTTCAAGGCGGAGAACTGAAACGCACCCGCGAGCGCCAGCACCGCTGCCCCCAGAGCCCAGCCGTTGAAGGTGAGCCAGGTGCTTTGGCGTACCGCGCCGTTGACGCCGATATCCAGCAGGTGCGCCACGATGCCGAAGCCGGCCCAAGCAAGCAGATAGCCGACGATCACCAGGACCAGAAGCGCGCGCGCATCGGCGCGCTCGGCCGTCAGTCGCCGGAAGACCTCCAGGAGCGGAAGCGTAGTCGGCAGCATCATTGCCGCCGACATCAGGAGCCATCCGCCGGCATAAAGCAGCAGCGGAACCATCACCTCGCCCTGCGGCAGAAAACTGCAGATCGCCCCGGCCAGGCCGGCCTGGGTCCAATCGCCGTGGTCGAGATAGCGGCCATAGGGGCTCGCCTCCCACAGCACCAGCGTGACCCAGGCCAGCACGATCAGCCCGACCATGACCGGCAGGAACGGACCGGCGGCGAAGAACCGCCGCGCGGTCGTCATATCAGCCACGGAAACTGAAGTCGGATGCGGCGGCGTTGTGGTCGGACAGGGTCACATCCATCCCGATACCCGGATGTTTGGCCCGGTAGTTCGGCGCCGTGCCAAGCAAGGCCGGCGAGCCGGGCGCCCCGGTGAATACCGGGTCGGTCAGCGTGACGACTTTCCCGTCGCGGCTGAGCAATGGTTCCATCGTAGCACTGGCCGCATCGCCGATCTTCAGGCTGCCTTTGCCGTTATCGGCGCTGAATTCAATGGCGGCACGTTCGACGCCGACGACTTCGCCGATCAGTTTGGCAACGTCGGCGATGGCCCCGCCGAGTTTGCCGGTGAAAACGTTCAGGATCGCCTCCTGCTGCTCGTCCGACGTGCCGTCATCCAGATAAACCGCGGCACGCCAGCCGCCATCCCACGGCTTGCTGGGGATGTGCGCCATTGCGGCAAAGGTCCGGCCTGAGACATCGACACCGTCGATATCGCCCTTGTCGATGCGCCAGGCGACGGTCACGTCGCAGGCGCCACCGTCAGGCGTACGATTCACGAAACACGGGCACACCGACTCGCAACTGCAAATCTCGAGCATGCGTCCCTGGAGTTGATAACCCATGACGTTCTCCTCCCGTTCCAGTTCGATGTGGGCGAACACCAACGGGGGAATGCACGGATCGAATGGGTAGTAGGGAACCCTGCACCGGAGCAGCGCATTCCCCCTCGCCTCCGGCGAGGCTACGGAAGAGCGGATGGTTCGGCAAGCATGTGTCGATAGTCTCAAGGCAATGTGAATGGCCAGATCGGGAACGGGGAGACGTCCCGTCCGCCGCTGCCGAGCAGTGCCCGGACTTCCCACCCGGGGCGGGCGCCGCCCTCGGTTCGTCGTATCGCCGAGGGTCGGCGTCACGCCCGGACCATGCAAATCCGCTGGCACCCCGGGCGCCTTTGCGCTATGGGCGGGCCCGAGCGAGGCCCGAGGAGACAAGCCCATGAAAGCCGCCGTCATCACCTTTCCCGGTTCGAACTGCGACCGCGACCTCGCCGTCGCCTTCGAGCGCGCCGGCGCCGAGGTCCTGCACGTCTGGCACAAGGAAACCGTGCTGCCGAAGGGCATCGACATCGTCGGCATCCCCGGCGGCTTCTCCTTCGGCGACTACCTGCGCTGCGGCGCGATCGCCGCGCAGTCGCCGGTCGCCGCCGCGGTCCGGGGATTCGCCGAGAGGGGCGGCTACGTGATCGGCATCTGCAACGGCTTCCAGGTCCTGACCGAAACCGGGCTGCTGCCCGGTGCGCTCCTGCGCAACGCGGGGCTGAAATACGTCTGCAGGGCGCTCGACCTGCGCATCGAAACCGCCGACAGCGCCTTCACCTCGGGCTGGAAGAAGGGCGACGTCGCGTGCATCCCGATCGCCCATCACGACGGCAACTACACGATCGACGACGAGGGGCTGAAGCGGCTTCAGGGCGAGGACCGCATCGCCTTCAGCTATGCCGACAACCCCAACGGCGCGACCGCCGACATCGCCGGCATCCTCTCGGCCAACCGCCGCGTGCTCGGCATGATGCCGCATCCCGAACGCATGGCGGAGCCCGCGCATGGCGGCACCGACGGGTCGGTGCTTTTCCGCTCGCTCATGGGGGCGATGGCGCTGACCTGACAGCCGGCGCTTGAGGCGCCGCGACGCAGCGCCTAATATCGTCGAATGTCCGACAAGGAGCCACGCATCGTCGATCCGGCAGCCCCTGCGGAGCGTGGCCCCGCTTTGGTCATGATCCGCAATCCGTGGTGGCTGCGCCTCACCGTGCTCGTGTTCATCGCGGCCGCGGTTTCGGTGATCTGGTTCACCAATTCCTTCCTCACCGACCGGTTCTCCGAAACCACCCGCAACCGCGCCGAGGTGCGTCTCGCGCTTTATACCGGCCACGTGCTGAGCGAATTGCAGCGCACCTCGGTCGTGCCGCTGCTGCTCGCGCGCGATCCGGCGCTGATCGCGGCGCTGAATTCGGGCGACTTCTCGGTCACGTCGCAGCGGCTGATCTCGGCCCAGACCGAGATCGGCGCCGCCTCGATCCAGCTTCTCGACGTCAACGGCCGCACCGTCGCCGCGACCGACCGCACGCAGATCGGCAGCAACCACGCCAACGCCCGGCATTTCGTCGAGGCGCAGCGCTCGAAGGACACGGTGTTCACGGTCTCAGAACGCGCGCCCGGCGGATACGACTTCACCTATTCGCGGGCGGTGCTCTCGGACAACCGGCTGGTCGGCGTCATCGTCGTGGGCGCCGAACTGGCGAAGTTCGAGCGCGTCTGGGCCGGCATTTCCGACGCGGTCGCCGTGCTCGACAGCGAGAACCTCGTGATCCTGTCGACCGAGCCGCGCTGGCGCGGGCTCTCGATCAGCGAGGCGCTCGCGGTCCGGCCCGCGACCTCGGCGATCCGGCGCGCCTTCCAGGCCACCGCCGACTGGGCCAACGAGCCGCCCGACGCCTATGTGCGCGGCGAGGCGGTGATGCGCAACGAGGCGCGGATCCCGTTCCGCGGCTGGAAGCTCGTCAGCTTCACCACCTACGATTCCATCCGCGAGCGGGTGAATGCCGTCCTCGCGCTCGAGATCATGGGATTCGCGGTGCTCTTGTCGCTGATCTTCTACCTGCTGTCGCGGCGGGCGCGGCGGCAATCGGCAGTGGCGCGGCGCGAATCCGCGGAGTTGCGCCGGCTGAACGAACGGCTCCAGCAGGTCATCGCCGAGCGCGAGAAGGTGCAAAAGGACCTCGAAGTGGCCGAGCAGACGCTGGCGCAATCCTCCAAGCTCGCCGCTCTGGGCGAGATGTCGGCCGCGGTCAGCCACGAACTCAACCAGCCGCTCGCGGCGATGAAGACCTATCTCGCCGGCGCGCGGCTCCTGCTGCAGCGCAAGCGCGCCGAGGAGGCGCTGTCCTCGTTCCAGCGCATCGACGACCTGATCGAGCGGATGGGCGCGATCACGCGCCAGCTCAAGAGCTTCGCGCGCAAGGGCGGCGAGGCCTTCGAGCCCGTGGATGTCCGCGCCTGCATCTCCTCGGCGCTGGCGATGATGGAGCCGACGCTCCGGACCCGCTCGGTCAAGATCACCCGGATGCTGACGCGGTCGGACGTCGTCGTCATGGCCGACCGGGTGCGGCTCGAACAGGTGATCATCAACCTGCTGCGGAACGCGCTCGATGCGACCAAGCAGGTCGACGACCCGGAAATCGAGATCATCCTCTCGGCCGGCGAGACCGCGACCCTCGCTGTGCGCGACAACGGTCACGGGATCGACGATCTGGAAAATCTCTTCGAGCCGTTCTACACGACCAAGAAGCCCGGCGAAGGCGTCGGGCTCGGGCTGGCCATCTCCTCGGGGATCGTGAAGGATCTCGGCGGGCGGCTGACGGCGCGCAACGCGCCGGGCGGGGGGGCTGTATTCGAGGTTCAGCTCCCCATATTGACCGAGAAGACGCATGCAGCGGAATGAAGAGGTGAGGCATGGCGCGCGCGATGAAAGTGGCGATCGTCGATGACGAACAGGACATGCGGCAGTCGATCAGCCAGTGGCTGGCGCTTTCCGGGTTCGACACCGAAACCTTCGCCAGCGCCGAAGAGGCGCTGAAGACGATCGGGGCGGACTATCCCGGCGTCGTGGTGTCCGACATCAAGATGCCCGGCATGGACGGGATGGCCTTCCTGAAGCGGCTGATGAGCCTCGACAGCGGGCTTCCCGTGATCATGATCACCGGCCACGGCGACGTGCCGATGGCGGTCGAGGCGATGCGCGTGGGCGCCTACGACTTTCTCGAAAAGCCGTTCAATCCCGACCGCATGACCGAGCTTGCCAAGCGCGCCAGCCAGGCGCGGCGCATGACGCTCGACAACCGCGCGCTGCGGCGCGAACTGTCGGACGGCTCGACGATCATGAAGAAGCTCATCGGCAATTCGCCGGCGATGGAGCGTCTGCGCGAGGACATCCTCGATCTCGGCCAGGCCGACGGCCATGTGCTGATCGACGGCGAGACCGGCACCGGCAAGACGCTGGTGGCGCATGCGCTGCACGCGGTCGGCCCGCGCGCCGGCAAGAAGTTCTGCGTGCTGAGCTGCGCGGCGTTTTCGGAGGAGATGCTCGCCTCTCGGCTCTTCGGGCCGATGGCCGAGGGCGGGCAGATCCCGCTCGTCGAGGAGGCCCGCGGCGGCACGCTGGTGCTCGAGGACATCGAGGCGCTGAGCCAGTCCCTGCAGGCGCGGCTCCTGACCTTCATCAACGACCAGGGCACGCCCGCCGAAACCCGGATCATCGCGATCTGCAACGATCACGAACAGGGCCGCACCGTCGAGGACGCGCTGCGCCCGGATCTCTATTACCGGCTCGCGGCGCTGAAGATCATGCTGCCGCCGGTGCGCGCGCGCGGCGAGGATATCCTCACGCTCTTCACCCGGCTCGCCGAGCAGTTCGCCGAGGAATACGGCTGCGAGGCGCCGCAGGTCACCGCGCAGGAGGCCGCGCAGCTTCTCCAGGCGCCGTGGCCGGGCAATGTTCGCCAGCTCATCAATGTCGCCGAACGCGCGGTCCTGCAGAACCGCCGCGGCTCGGGCTCCATCGCCTCGCTGCTGATGGCCGAGAACGAGGAGGCGGGCCCGGTGATGACGACCGAGGGCAAGCCCCTGAAGGACTATGTCGAGAGCTTCGAGAAGATGCTGATCGACAACACGATGCGGCGCCACAAGGGCTCGATCACCGCGGTGATGGAGGAGCTTTGCCTGCCGCGCCGGACGCTGAACGAGAAGATGGCGAAATACTCGCTGCAGCGGGCCGACTATCTCTAGGCGCCTGCCCACCGGCCGCGGTCATTCGGCCGGCAGCGTCGTCGCGTAGCGCAGCACGTCCACGGCGGTCTGCAGCGGGAAGGCGCGCAGGTTGACCATGTTGACGCCCGGATGCGCGTTCAGGATCTTGTGGAGCACCTCGTCCGGCGCAGCGCGGGCCTCGGTGCCGACATAGGCGTGTTCGTCCCCGTCGCCCCAGTCGAGTTGCCGCCCGTCGAAGCCGTGGCAGGCGGCGCAGACGGTCTGGAACACGTTTCGCCCGACATCGGCGTCGCCGGCCTTCATCTCCCTCGTGTCGCGGTCGATATAGGCCGCCATGTCGACCTGGCCGCGGCTTACGAAGGCGGCGACCCGCGCCATCTCGTCGTCGCCGATCATCTCCGGCGTGTAGCCATGCAGCGGGCCGCGCAGCAGCGCGACGATGTCGGCCTCGGGGCGCCCCGCGGCACCGGTGATCCCGCGGATCCCGGTGAAATGGCTGCCCTTGGAGTAGATGCCGTCGGCGCCACGGTAGTCCCAGCCGTGGCACTCCTTGCAGCGCCAGGTCGAGGCGCCGGATTGCTGGCCTGCGGCCGGGTAGGCGGGATGCGTGCCCTTCGGCTCCTCGCGGTCGAGCGCCTCCCACCAGTTGTCGTAGATCCGGCCGCCGGCGGCGAGGAGCCAGGCTTCGGACGGATCGCCGGGTGCGCCGTAAGCGAAATCGCCGGCGACCTCGTCGTTTTCGTCATCATCGTCGTCATCGGCGTGGCCCGCGCCGGAGCCGAAGGCGAGAATGGTGGAAACGAGCAAAGCGATGAGCGGTCTGGAAACGTCAGCCATTATGCCCTCCCTTGGCTGGGTGGCCGAGCCGGCGCGCGTTTCCTCAGGCCAGATTATCAGGGAATGGCGGGTTTGTCCTAACCATCGCTTGCAGTTAGGGCGCGCGGCGGCGGTCCCGCCCCGCTGGGGCGGAAAAAGCCATTGTGTTTGCCCCGTCTTCCCCGCTAATGTCGGGATGCGTCGGACCCTTCCGTTCACGGAACCGCCCGACCTATCAGATTTGCTGTCGTCCCAAGTGCTGGCCCATCGGGTTCTGGCGGCGGGAAGGGCAGGCCGAATGGCCGAGAGGCCGCACATTCGCCCCGTCGTCCGCACGGGCGGGGGCCAGAGTTGGACGCCGCAAGGCGTCCGGGACAGAACCGCGATGCAACGCGCGAAGGCAGGGCAAGGAAACGCGGGCAGGCCGAAGGCCGCCTGCAGCGACGGTTCGACCCGCGTGACCTTCGCTAGATAGATATTGCCGGCAAGCTGGCGTGTGTTGACGGTCTCGAAGTCGAATTCCTCGACCTTGTTTCCGTCGACCACCACGACGCGGGTCTCTTCCGCGTGGGTGGCATCGATGAGCATCTTCTTGGCCATGTAATCTTTCCGAACGCGATCGTCGGCCGGGCGCCTTGCGGGCCGGCTTGTGGATGGCGTTCAACATTTGGAGCGAGCGACGGCACGCGGACGGACACGGCGGCGGCCTTCGGCCTGC
>JBFKMA010000062.1:0-9666 GCA_041630175.1 Albidovulum sp. | reverse complement strand
GCTCGCAACAACGGGTCGAACGGGAACCGGGCGCAGCAATCCGGTTCCGTCCGCTTCCGCCAGAAGCGAAGGTTTCGTTGGACACGACAGCAATCGAACCGCCCCGACGCTCCGGGCAGTTCGACATTGAACCCGAAACATCCGGCAGCACGCCAGCGTCCGAAGCCAATCCGCGCGACCGGCAAGAGCCGGCGCGTTCCAGAGATCTGACAGGTTACAGCGCCTGCTCGACCCCGCGGTTACCGCATGTCCCCCCAAGACGACGTGAATCGCATGACGACGCTAGCAAGGCGGACGATGGGGTCGCAACAGAACTTCGCGCTTGACTCGGCCTTTGTCGGACCGAATCCGGTGACCTGTGCAAATCGGGCACAGAGGGCGCTTCGGCGGCTCAGAAAGAAAAAGGGCGCAACCAGAGGTTGCGCCCTTTTTTCAACAACTTAGCGCGCCGATCAGGCGACGAGCGCCTTCACGCGGGCGGCCAGCCGCGACATCTTGCGGGCGGCGGTGTTCTTGTGGACCACGCCCTTCGTCACACCGCGCGCCAGTTCCGGCTGGGCGGCGCGCAGAGCGACCGCAGCGGCTTCCTGGTTGCCGGAGGCGAGCGCCTCTTCGACCTTGCGCAGGAATGTGCGAATCCGCGAGCGGCGGGCTTTGTTGACGTCTTGACGGCGCTCATTCTGGCGCGCGCGCTTCTTGGACTGGGGCGTATTGGCCATATGTGGTTTCCCAACTTCCGGGTCTGTTTCAATATACGAGCGCAACAGAACCCGGATTCCCAGTGAACCGGTCGATTCCAGCCTGAGCGGGCTCCACGCGCATGTGACCGCGACCCCTTAAGGGAAAACGTGGACAAAGGAAAGGGGGTTTCAGCGGTCGCGGAACTGCGGCTGGCGCTTTTCGAGGAAGGCGTTCATCCCCTCCTTCTGGTCCTCGGTGGCGAAAAGCGCGTGGAAAAGCCGGCGTTCGAACAGGAGTCCCTCGCGCATCGTCGTCTCGTAGCTGCGGTTCACCGCCTCCTTCACCGCCATCGCCGCGAGCGCCGATTTCTCGGTGATCTTGCGCGCCGCGGCCATCGCCTCGGGAATCAGCTTCGCGGCCGGCACGACGCGGCTCACGAGCCCCGAGCGCTCGGCCTCGGCGGCGTCCATGAAGCGTCCCGTGAGATGCATGTCCATCGACTTCGACTTGCCGACGAAGCGGGTCAGGCGCTGGGTGCCGCCGATTCCGGCGACGACGCCGAGATTGATCTCGGGCTGGCCGAACTTCGCGGTGTCGGCGGCGATGATGAAGTCGCACATCATCGCCAGCTCGCAGCCGCCGCCCAGCGCGTAACCCGCCACCGCCGCGATGATCGGCTTGCGGCAGCGCAGCACGGTCTCGGTATTGGTGCCGAAGAGGTCCTCGGTGAAGGCCTCGACGAAGCTCTTTTCCGACATCTCCTTGATGTCCGCCCCGGCCGCGAAGGCCTTTTCCGAGCCGGTCAGGACGATGCAGCGCACCTTGTCGTTGGCGTCCGCCGCCGCGATCGCCTCGCCCAGTTCGTCGAGCAGCTTCGAATTCAGCGCGTTGAGCGCGTCGGGCCGGTTCAGCCGGATCAGGGCGACATAGTCTTCGATCTCGACGATCACGGTCTCGTAGGCCATTTGCGGTGCCTTTCTGATGGTCCGGGCCCGAGTCCTATCAGCCCGACCGGCGGGATCAAGTCATCTTTGGCAGCGCGGGCACAAGAAAGTCGAACGCCCCGACTGGACGATTCGCGCCACCGTGCCGCTGCAGTCCGGCACCGGGCAGGGCTGGCCCTCGCGGCCATAGACGCGGAAGGCGTGCTGGAAATATCCCAGTTCCCCGTCCGCCTGGCGGTAGTCGCGCAAGGACGAGCCGCCCGCCTCGATCGCCTCGGCGAGCACCTCGCGGATGACCGGGACGAGGGATGCCACCCGCTTCGCCGCGATCTGCCCGGCCTTGCGGCGCGGGTCGATGCCGGCGCGGTGCAGCACTTCGCAGACATAGATGTTGCCGAGCCCCGCGACGATCCGCTGGTCGAGCAGCGCCGCCTTGACCGGCATCGCCCGGCCCTTCAGCCGCGAAGCGAGGTAGTCTTCGCTGAACGCGTTGCCCAGGGGTTCCGGCCCGATGCCGCGCAAAAGCCAGTGCTCCTCCGCCCGCGCGGTTTCCATCAGGTCCATCGCCCCGAAGCGGCGGGCGTCGTTGAAGGTGATCCGCGCGCCGCCCTCCATGTCCATCACAACGTGATCATGCCGGGCCGGTTCCGGGTGAGCGTGGTGAAACTCGCCGAGCCTGATGCCCGAGATCAGCATCCGCCCCGACATGCCGAGATGGATCAGCAGCGTCTCGGCCGTCGAAAGGTCGGCGAGGATGTATTTCGACCTCCGCCTGAGCCCCAGCACCCGCGCGCCGGTCAGCCGTTCGGCCATGCGTTCGGGCAGGGGAAAGCGCAGGTCGGGACGGTTGATCGCGGCCCGCTCGATCACGCGGCCCTCCATCGCGGGCAAGAGGCCCCGGCGCACGGTCTCGACTTCGGGAAGTTCGGGCATCTCGCCATGCGTCCTTTCCGCCGCATTGTCTTGGCGGCCAAGGCTTCTATAAGGAGGACGAGTTTGAAGGAACGGCAAGGGCCCATGACCGAGACCGACACCCGCACGACCCATTTCGGGTTCCAGACCGTCGCCGAGGGCGACAAGGCCGGCATGGTCCACGGCGTCTTCACCCGCGTCGCCAACCGTTACGACATCATGAACGACCTGATGTCGGGTGGCATCCACCGGCTCTGGAAGGACGCGATGATGGACTGGCTCGCGCCGCGGCCGGGATCGCAGCTGCTCGACGTCGCGGGCGGCACCGGCGACATCGCCTTCCGCTACCTCAAGCGCGCGCCGGGGGCGACGGCGACGGTGCTCGACATGACCGAGTCGATGCTGATCGAGGGCCAGAAGCGCGCCGACGCCGAGAACATGGCCGACCGGCTCGACTGGATCGTCGGCGACGCGATGGCGCTGCCGTTCCCCGACATGAGCTTCGACACCTACACGATCAGTTTCGGCATCCGCAACGTCACCCGCATCCCCGACGCCCTGTCCGAGGCCTACCGGGTGCTGAAGCCCGGCGGGCGGCTCATGGTGCTGGAGTTCAGCCACCTGCCCAATCCGGCGATGCAATGGGCCTATGACCGCTATTCGTTCAACGTGATCCCGGTGATGGGCCAGATCGTCGCGAACGACCGCGAGAGCTACCAGTACCTCGTCGAGTCGATCCGCAAGTTCCCCGACCAGGAGAGCTTCGCCGCGATGATCCGCCGCGCCGGGTTCGAGCAGGTGAAGTACCGCAACCTCACGATGGGCGTCGCGGCGCTCCATTCCGGCTGGAAGATCTGACCTTGCGCGGACCCCACAACATCTGGCGGCTGATCCGCACCGGTGCGACCTTCGAACGGACCGGCGCGATGAAGATCGCGCTCGAGGCGATGGAGGCGCCGCCGCGGCTCAGGCTGCTGGCGCGGGTCGTCGGCTGGCCGTTCAAATGGCTCGGCTATGCCGGCAATCCGGCGCATCCGCCGGTGACGCGGGCGCTGACAGCACTCGGCCCCGCCTATATCAAGTTCGGCCAGGTGCTGTCGACGCGGCCCGACGTGGTGGGCGTCGATCTTGCCAACCAGCTCCGGGTGCTGCAGGACAAGCTGCCGCCCTTCCCGACCGAGGTCGCCAAGGCCACGGTGTCGTCCGAGCTCGGCATCGATGTCGACCGGCTCTTCTCGGAATTCTCCGAACCCGTCGCCGCCGCCTCGATCGCGCAGGTGCACCGCGCCCGCGTCGCCGAGACCGGCGAGGACGTGGCGGTCAAGGTGCTCCGCCCCGGCATCGAGCGCGCCTTCCGCCGCGACGTCGACGCCTTCCACTTCGCCGCCGGGCTGATCGAGGCGCTCCTGCCCGGGACACGGCGGCTCCGGCCGACCGATGTCATCAAGCATTTCGAAGGCGTGGTGATGGGCGAGCTCGATCTCAGGCTCGAAAGCGCCGCGGCCTCGGAATTCCGGGTGAACACCGCGAAGGACGAGGGCTTCCAGGTGCCCGAGCCGCTCTGGAACCTCTCGTCGCGCCGGGTGATGACGCTCGGCTGGGCCGAGGGCATTCCCCTGGGCGATGTCGCCGCGATCCGGGCGGCCGGGCACGACTGCGTGCGGCTCGGCGATCGGGTGCTGCAGCTCTTTCTCAGCCATGCGCTGCGCGACGGCTATTTCCACGCCGACATGCATCAGGGCAACATGAAGGTGGCGCCGAACGGCGACATCATCGCCTATGACTTCGGCATCATGGGCCAGATCGACGAATATACCCGCCGGGTCTATGCCGAAATCCTGATCGGCTTCATCCGCAAGGATTACCGCCGCGTCGCCGAGGTCCATTTCGAGGCCGGCTATGTCCCGCGCGACCGCGACATCGACGACTTCGCCCGGGCGCTGCGCGCCGTCGGAGAGCCGATCTTCGGAATGAACGCGAGCTACATTTCCATGGCGCGGCTTCTCGCCTATCTCTTCGAGGTGACCGAGCGCTTCGGCATGCAGACCCGGACCGAGCTGATCCTCCTGCAGCGCACGATGGTGGTCGTGGAGGGCGTGGCGCGGTCGCTCAATGCCGACATCAACATGTGGCAGGTGGCGCGGCCGGTCGTCGAACGCTACATTCGCGAGAGCATCGGCCCGAAGACGCTCGTCCGCGACCTCGTGCGCACGGTGCAGGTGATCGGACGCTTCGGGCCGCGCCTGCCGGAGATGGCCGAGGCGCTGCTGATCCGCCAGACCGAGCCCGCGCCGCCGCCACCCCGCCGGCCCATCGCGGAAACGGCGCTGCTGATCGCGCTGGGTGCGGGCCTCGCAGCCTCGGGCTTCGTGCTGGCATTGCTGCTCTGATCGGACGGCGCGCCCCGGCGAAAGGGGCGGCCCCGCAGCGCAGGTCTCGCCCCGCCGCGGGGACAGGGCGATACTGACCGCGTTCGGCGGCGGGTGGCTCAGGACGCGGGAGGGTTGCGCAGGGCCGCCACCTCGGCCGGCGCGATCACCGCCCCGCCTTCAAGGACCAGGAGCGCGCCCTCCGGGCCATTGCGGATCTCGGCGACGCGCCCATAGGCCTCGACGGCCGCCACGCCGACGAGTTCACCCGCGCCGTAGCTTTCCAGCCTGAAGGAGTAGGCGCCCGAGGCCAGCGGCGCACCGGTCGCGTTGGTGCCGGCCCAGGTCAGCGGATCGGCCGACACCGGAACCTCGCTCCGCGTCACCTCGCGGCCCTGCGCGTCCTGCGCCACGAGCACCATCCGATCGGCACCCGCCGCCGGCATCGGAAAGAGCGTCAGGGGCGCGCCTTCGAACTGCACCGGCGCCGCCACCCGCGCCTCCTTGCCCACCCATCCGGCCATCTCGGCCATGCCCGACAGCCCCATCCGCGCCGAGAGCGCCTCGAGAAGCGTGTTCGTCCTGACCTGCTGCTCGACGCCGGAGAAGGTCGCGAGCTGCTGGGCATAGTCGGTGCTGTCGATCGGGTTGAGCGGATCCTGGTTCTGCATCTGGGTGGTCAGCATCACGAGGAAGGTCTGGAAATCGCTGTTGATCAGCGTGCCGTTCCGGTCGTGCGTCCTCGCGCCGCTCGCGACGGTCTGCCCGGTTGTCGCGCCTGCAACTGCATCCATCTCGCGTTCCTTTCACACTCTGAGGTCGAGACCGCCGCCGGGGTCCGCCGGCAATGTCCTGGCCAGCGGCGGAGCGGCGGGCGGCGCGGCCGCCGCGCCGGCATCACCATCCGCACGCGCCGCGCTGCCTGGCTTCGGGGAATGGCGCGAATCCGGCCGCTCGCCGAAGCTGAAGGTCAGATCGTCGAAGCCAAGCTCGCGGAAATCCCGCGCCAGCGAGTCGATGTGGCGGCGCATGAGGTCGAGCGTCTCGGGCCGGTCGGCGTGAAGGACCATGGTGAGCGCACCGTCCTGCGTCGTGAGCGACATGCGGACGCGGCCGAGTTCCTCTGGCGACAGCGTCACTTCGACCGGCCCGTCCGGGACCTGCGCCAAGGCCTCAGCCAGCCGATGGGCGATGCCGGGCGGCAGGGCGCCGGCTCCGGCGGGGGCCACCGGCATGCGCTCACTCCCCCTGCCCGGCGCGGTCGGTTCACCGATCGCGACGCCGGCATCGGTTTCGGCCGAAAGAATGTCGGAGACCGCGTCGGCGGCGAACGTCTCCGACGGGGGATGCAATGCGCCTTCGAAAAGAGCCGAACGCGCCTCGGTCACGGCTGCGCCGGGCTCGGGCACGCCGGCTCCGGGGCCGCAGCTCCCGGCCCCGCCCGGTTCTGCCGCAGCGAACGACGGCGTTGCGGCGCCGGCGGCCAGACCGGCTCCGCCGGTCTTCGGCGCAGCGCCCTCCGGCGGGACCACAGGGCCGGGCGCCCCGACCGGCCGCGCGGCATCCGCCACGGCCGGCCTTGGCGGGACGTCGGGCGCGGCGGCGGGCTCCGCCATCCGGGGCGCAAGGCGCGGAGCGGCTTCCGGCGGGATGCGTGGCGCGTCGGCGACGTCGATCGTGACACGCATCGGCAGATCGCCGCCTGCCCTCGTCACCGTCGCGGCGCTCGACCTCCCGACGGTATCCGGCGGCGGACCGGTTGGCACCGGAGCCGCGCCCGAGGGCAATGCGGCGGGCGCGACCTGGGTTCGGACGCTCCATCAGGGTCACCCCTCAAACGCAACACACGGTCGGGTCTCGTGTGTTCGAAAAGCGCAGCGACAGGCGGTTCGCTTCCGGATGCGCCGGCCGGCACCGGCTCCCCGAACGCGGCCCCCAGGGGAGACGTGGCGGCGACCTGAAGCGCGCCGGCGAGAAGGCCGGACGACTCGCCCGACGGGGCGGCGGGCTGGTCGAAACCCGAAGCCGCCGCGCCACGCGCCGGCGATCGCAAATCCGGCGGCGCCCCGGCGGCAAATGGCGGCACGATGTCGCGGTGAAGCGCGAACCCGGTCCGATGCGGGCCCGCCAAACCCCGTGCTTCGCGACGCGGGGGAGTAACCGAAGCGGCCTCGCCCGCGCCCTCGGCGGTAACGGAGATCCTTACCCCCATCGGCGGCACCACCCCGCCCGGCGCGGCGTTCTGCACCGCGAATTCAAATGACATGGCGGATTGCCGTTCGGGCGCCTCCGCCTCTGGCAATGCGATCCCGTGGCTCGCGCCGGAAGACCGATCCGGGTCCCGGACGGCGGGCCGCATGTCCGAAGGGCCGGGACGCAGCGCATCCCCGCCTCGGGCCGGCTCCGCTCCGGTGCCGGATGCCATCTGCGCCGCGTTCCGGCCGTCGAGCCCGCCGGCCAGCACCGCGAGGAACGCAGAAGGCGCGCTGGCGGACTCCTCTGGCGGCGCGCTCTCGCCTCGGGCGGCGACCTTTCCCCGCACGGGGTCGAAAGACGGAATCGGTTCCATGGGTCCACGACGTCTGCCAGTGCCGCGACCACCATGTCAGCGCAGGGTTACCGCTTCTTTACCCGGATCGGCCGATAGTCGCGAAAGTTTCCGCAATTGGAGCGAACCGATGACCGAGATCGCCGCGATCACCGCCGCCCGCGTACCGGCATCGCCGCAGGACCGGGCCCTGCGCGCCGCAGCCGAGGAGTTGGAGGCGCAATTCCTCGCCGAGATGCTGAAATCCGCCGGGCTCGGCGCCGCGCGTGAGAGCTTCGGCGGCGGCATCGGCGAGGAGCAGTTCGCCTCCTACCTGCGCCTCGAACAGGCCGCCGAACTGGCCCGCCACGGCGGGGCGGGTCTTGCCGAGAGCATCTTCGAGGCGCTGAAGCGGCGGGCCGGCGATGCAGCATGACGGGGCCGCGCGTCTCGACCGGATCGCGGCGCTCCTCGACGCGCAGCGGGGCGCGATCCGCCGCGGCGACATCGCATCGCTGGGACAGGTCGGCGAGCAATTGGAGGAGCTGCTCGACCGCCTCGGACCCTCGCTGACGCGGGACGATGCGCCGCGGCTCGACCGGCTGAAACGCGAGGCGCGGGAGACCCAACGGCTGCTCGGTGCCGCGCTTCGCGGAGTTCAGGCGGCGCGCAGCCGCGTCACCGCGATCCGCGACGCCGGCGCGCGGCTGGACACCTATGACAGCCGCGGCCGCGCGCAGTCCGTTTCCTTCGGCGACGCGACCGTCGATCGCCGCGCCTGACGCTCTGTGAGGTTTTGATAAAAATGCACACAATCAACGACTTGCCTTAGCAATCCGTTAGAGTCTGGCCGTCATGGTCGGTCCTGCATCCGAGGTCGGATGGCGCGGCGGGGGCCCGACCCCGGGGCCGCATCGGTCAGAACGCCACCGGCGCCGTCAAGGGCGGCAAGCGAAACCAGGCGCGAAGCGCCGATCCAGTGAAGGACGAAAGCATGTCGAGCATTCTGACCAATTCCAGCGCCATGGTGGCGCTCCAGACGCTCAAGGGCATCAATGCCAGCCTGTCGAAGACCCAGGACGAAATCTCGACCGGCAAGTCGGTGGCCTCGGCCAAGGACAATGCGACGGTCTGGATGACCTTGGCGTTCGAGGAATAGGCCCGCTGGGTCTGTATGAGCGCGGTGAGTTCCGCCGCGACATCGGTGGCCGATCCCTCGCGCGCATATCCGACGACGGAGCCGGTGGGCCCGTCACCGGCATCCCACAGGAAGAACGAACCCGAATCCGGCGAGACCTGGAAGGTCTGGTTGTTGAGCGCGATGAGACCGTTCGGATTCGGAACGTCCACGACCGGGATCTGGTAGATGCGCCGCGTGAAGCCGGTGTCGTAGGTCGCCGTGACATAGCCGTTGTCATCGACCTCGACCGTGGTGAGGTTGCCGACCGGCGAGCCGTCCTTGGTGATCGAGGTCGGCGCGAAATTGTCGGAAAGCTGCGTCAGCCCGTTCGGATCGCCGAGCTTGCCGATCGTCATCGTGATCGGCCCGCCCGCGACGGTCAGCGCCAGCGTTCCCGCCGCCGGATCGTAGGCACCGCCCGAGACCGTCGTGACCGAGGCGAGCGTCCCGCCGTTGGCCCGGGTATCGTCGAAGGTCAGCGTGTATTCCCCGATGATGGCGCCGTTCTGCGCCGAATCGCGGATCTGCATTGTCCAGCTGTTCGAGGCGCCGGACCCCGGAACCGTCGGCGTGAAGGTGATGTCGAGCGTGTCGGACGTGCCGAGATTGCCGAAATACTCGACCGAGAGCGGCAGCGCATTGCCGGGCGCCCCGGCCTCGGTCGCGGTTGCGGGCAGGTTGACGCCGAGATTCATCGTCGTCGTCGGGTCGCCGGCGGTCTGGTTGGCATTGATCACCACCGGCTGGAGCCCCGCGATCGTGTCGCGCGGCAGGACCGGGATCGAGCCGTCGGCATTGGCGGGCCAGCCGAGCAGGACGAGGCCCGATTCGGTTCGCAGGACCCCGTCGGCGTCTGGACGGAACGCGCCGGTCGTGGTCATCATCAGCGGCTGGGCGCCGCCCGAGAAACCGTTCAGCGAGACCGCCGGGGTCTCCGGCAGCATGCCGCGCCCGGAGACCGCGAGGTCGAGCGCGTTCGACGTCGCCACCAGCGCGCCATGCTCGTCGATGAGCCGCGTCGTGGTGGCGCGCACGCCGCCCGCGGAATAGGTG
>JBFKMA010000061.1:0-9667 GCA_041630175.1 Albidovulum sp. | reverse complement strand
TGGAGGTCGGCGAGGATCGCGATCGGCCGGCCGGTATCGGCCTCCACCTTGCGGATGATCGCGTGGCGCGCGGCCTGCTCCTCGTGGGTGCCGTGGCTCATGTTGAGCCGGAACACGTCGGCGCCGGCCTCGAACAGGGCGCGGATCGTGTCGTAATCGCTCGATGCCGGGCCGAGCGTGGCCACGATCTTCACGTTTCTGAGGCGTCTCATTGCGGCCATGGCATCGTCCTGGTCTGGTTCTGATTGCGCTATCATGAATGCTCGCGTCTCTATGGCGGAAAACGCGCGTCACGGCAACTGGCGCTTTCCGGACGGTTGGTCTAAGGGTCGCGTAGCTGTCACAGATGAAGGCCAGATGACGGATCAGCCTTACGAGATCGTCGGAGCCGAGCGCCCGTCGCGCTGGCTCGTGACCTGCGACCATGCGACGAACCGCGTGCCCGACTGCGTCGGCGGCGGCTCGCTCGGCATCGCGCCCGCCGACATGGAGCGCCACATCGCCTACGACATCGGCGCGGCCGGCGTCACGCGGCGGCTGGCCGAAAGGCTCGACGCGCCGGCGATCCTGTCGGACTTCTCGCGCCTCGTCATCGACCCCAATCGCGGCGAGGACGACCCGACGCTGGTGATGAAGCTCTACGACAGCACGATCATCCCCGCCAACCGCGATGTCGGCCCGGCGGAGACCGATCGCCGCCTGAACGCCTTTCACCGGCCCTATCACGCCGCCTACGCGGCGCTGGCGGCGCGCCGCGCCGACACGGTGATCTGCGCCATCCACAGCTTCACGCCGCGGCTCTTCGGCCGTTCCGAGCGGCCCTGGCAAGTGGGGGTGCTCTATTCGCACCGCGACACCCGCCTGGCGCTGCCGCTGCTCGAACGGCTGCGCGCCGAGCCGGACCTCAACGTGGGCGAGAACGAGCCCTATGGCGGCCATCTCGACGGCGACGCGATCGACCGCCACGCGCTGACCCCGGGCCGGCCGAACGTGCTGATCGAGATCCGCCACGACCTGATCCGTGCCGAGGACGGCCAGATCGCCTGGGCCGACCGGCTCGCGCCGATCCTTGAAGAGGTCCTCGCGGCCTCCAATCTCTGAGACGAGGAGGACGACATGGACGAACAGACCCGCATCGAGATCGAGGCCGCCGCGTTCCGCACGCTCCGCCATCACCTGATGGAGAAGCGCGCGGATGTGCAGAACATCGACCTGATGAACCTCGCCGGCTTCTGCCGCAACTGCCTGGCGCGCTGGTACCAGGAGGCCGCGGCCGAGCGTGGCATCGCGATGACCAAGGACGAGGCGCGCGAGATCTATTACGGCATGCCCTACGACGACTGGAAGGACCGCAACCAGACCGAGGCGGACGCCGCCAAGCAGGCGGCCTTCGAGGTGGCGTTCCGCGAGAATGTCGGACCGAAGGAGAGCTGATCCGGCGTGATCCGGTTGCGCGCCCGGTTCCCGGGCGCAAGACATCTCTCGCGCGCTTCGCTTGCGCGAAGCGCGTTCGGCCGGCCTCCGGCGGGGATATTTCCGCCAAGTGGAAGTCAGCCGCGTCGGGGCGGTGATCCGGCGGCGGCGAGGAGATGCGCGACGATCTGCTGCAGGAGCGGCCGCCGCGCGATCGCCTTCGGCCAGACCAGCACGTAGTCCCACGACATCGGCAGCCCCGCCGCGTCGGCATGGACGAGCCGCCCCGCGGCCAGTTCGGCACGCGCCACCCGCTCGGGCGTCAGCGCCGCGCCGAGCCCGGCGCGCGCGGCGGCGAGCGCGAGGCCGGTCATCCCGACCCTGAGCCCGCCTTTCGGTTCGGGCCGGCGGGACGAGCCCTTGGCGGCGAACCAGGCGGCCCAGGCCGGCTGGGTCGCGTAGGCAGGGCCCCAGTCGGTATGGATGAAGGCGGCGTCCGGCGCGGCCTCGAGCCCGCCCTCGGGCAGCGCGAAACCCGGTGCGGCGACCGCGACGATGCGGTCGCGGAACAGGATCTCCACCTGGTGGTCCGGGTAATAGTGGCCGCCATAGGTGATGCGCAGATCGGCGCCGTCGCGGGCGAAGTCCACCGGATCCTCCTCGACCCGGATCTCGATCCCGGCCCGGCCGTCGAACCCCTGAAGCGCCGGGACGAACCACCATTCCGCGACCGAGGGGATGACCGAGACCACGAGCCGGGCGCGGCCCTGCCCGTCGCGCAAATCCGCCGCGACGGCGGTGAGGTCGGCGAGCGCGAGCTCGATCCTGGGATAGATCGCGCGGCCGGCATCGGTCAGCGTGATGCGGTTGCCCTGCCGCAGGAAGAGCTGCTTGCCGAGATGCTCCTCGAGCGCGCGGACCTGCTGGCTGACGGCGGCCGAGGTGACGCCGAGCTCGGCCCCGGCCTGCACGAAACTGCCCGCGCGGGCGGCGGTCTCGAAGGCGCGCAGCGCGTTGAGGGGCGGCAGGTAGGGCATGAGGATCCGAAAGTTTTTCTTATGCTCCGCGAAAATTCCTGCCGGTGCAAGCGGCGCTGGCCCGCGGCAGGTTCTCCGCGACAGGAGGACGCCATGCAGGAAATTCTCGATCTCGACCGCTACCCGCTCGACCGGCCCGGCTCGCCCGGCTGGCAGGCGCTCGTCGCCGGCGCCCGCGCCGATCTGGAGCGCGACGGCATGTTCAACCTCGAAGGCTTCCTGAAGCCCGCCGCCCTCGCCGCGGCCGTGGCCGAGCTCGCGCCGCGGTTCGAGCGCGAGAGCTTCACCCATGCCCGCCGCCACAACATCTATTTCCGCAAGGACGTGCCGGGCCTCGCCCCGGACCACCCCGCGCTGAACGAGTTCGAGACCGTCAACCGCACGCTTTGCGGCGACCAGATCGGCGGCGTGATCCGGCGGCTCTACGAATGGCCCGCCTTCGCCGCCTTCCTCGCCGCCGCGATGGACAAGCCCGCGCTCTTCACCATGGACGACCCGCTCGCGCGGGTGAACGCCATGGCCTATCGCGCCGGCGAAGCGCTCAACTGGCATTTCGACCGCTCGGAATTCACCACCACGCTGCTCCTGCAGGCGCCCGAGGCCGGCGGCGAGTTCGAATACCGCTCGGACCTGCGCACCGAGGACGATCCGAACTACGCGGGCGTCGCGCGGCTTCTGGCGGGCGCGGACCCGGATCTCCGGCGGCTCACGCTCGCGGCGGGCACGCTCAACGTCTTCCGGGGCAGGAACACCGCGCATCGCGTGACGCCGGTCGCGGGCGGCCGCGACCGCATCATCACCGTCTTCTCGTTCTACGAGCGGCCGGGCGTGCAGTTCAGCGACGAGGAGCGCATCGGGTTCTACGGCCGGGCGGCCTGAACCGCTCCCGACCGGCGGCCAGCCGACACGGCTTGTTGACGGCGCGGGCGTAACCTTGCCGGGGTTTCTCTGCTACAATCGTCCCATGCCGCTTCTGAGCGAACGCAAGGACTACAGCCGCGCCGAGCGCCTCACCGTCGCGATCATCCACGCCTCGGGGCTGACGCTGGCGCTGATCGGGGTGCCGGTGCTGATCACCGTCACCGCCATCCTGCGCGGCGACTTCACGGCCTTGTTCGGAACGACGGTCTACGGGCTGGCGCTGATCGCGATGATCCTCAGCTCGGCGCTCTACAACATGATCCCGCATCCGGACTGGGAGGGGGTGCTGAAACGCCTCGACCATTCGGCGATCTACGTGAAGATCGCGGGCACCTACACGCCCTTCACGCTCTTGACGGGCCAGGGCCTGTGGCTCCTGGCCGGGCTCTGGGGCGCGGCGCTGGCCGGAATCGGGCTCAAGCTCGTGGCACCCGACCGCTTCCGCTGGCTGACGCTCGGGCTCTATCTCGGCATGGGCTGGGCCGGGCTCGTCGCGGGCGGCAGCCTCGTGGCGACGCTGTCGGTGCCGGTCCTCGCGCTGATCGTCACCGGCGGCGCGCTCTACACCGCGGGCGTGGCCTTCTACCTCTTCGAGCGGCTGCCCTTCCACTACACGATCTGGCATCTCTTCGTGCTGACGGCGAGCTTCGTGTTCTACGCCGCCGTCACCCTGCAGGTGGTCCAGAGCGCCTGATCGGCGCCCCGGCCGTCCGAGACCCGTCCGAAATCAGGCTCTGGACGCCACGAGGCTCAGATCGCCGCCTTGCGGCTCTCCTCGAGATAGATCTCGCGCAGCCGCGTCGCGACCGGCCCGGGCCGGCCCGAACCCAGCGCCACGCCGTCGATCTCCACCACCGGCATGACGAAGGCCGAGGCCGAGGTCACGAAGGCCTCGTCGGCGGCCTGCGCCTCCGCGATGGTGAAGGCGCGCTCCTCGACCTCCATCTTCGCCTCGCGGGCGAAGCGCAGGATCGCCGCGCGGGTGATGCCGTGCAGGATGTCGTTCGACAGGTGCCGCGTGACGATCGTGCCGCCCTTGACGATATAAGCGTTGTTCGAGGTGCCCTCGGTCACCACGCCGTCCTCGACGAACCAGGCATCGTCGCAGCCGGCCTTCTTGGCCATCATCTTGCCCATCGAGGGGTAGAGCAACTGCACCGTCTTGATGTCGCGCCGGCCCCAGCGGATATCGGGGATCGAGATCACCTTCATCCCCGCCTTCGCCGCCGGATTGTCGGCCAGCCCCGGCTTCGACTGGGTGAAGAGCACGATGCCCGACGGCACCGCCTCGGGATCGGGGAAGGCGAAGTCCCGGTCGCCGGCCGAACCGCGCGTGACCTGCAGATAGACCAGCCCGTCCTCGATCCCGTTGCGCGCCACGAGCTCGCGGTGGATCGCCAGCAATTCCTCGTGCGTGACCGGCGCGGCCATGTCGAGCTCGCCGAGCGACCGCGCCAGCCGCGCGGCATGGCCGTCGAAGTCGATGAGCTTGCCGCCGAGGACGCTCGTCACCTCGTAGACCGCGTCGGCCATCAGGAAGCCGCGGTCGAAGATCGAGATCTTCGCCTGCTCCTCGGGCAGGTATTCCCCGTTGACATAGACGATGCGGCTCATGGCGGTCTCCTCGCTGGACAGCCGATTTCATCATCCGTCGCAGCCGGGAGGTCAAGCCCGCAGGCGTTCTTCCCATACCGTTTTGCGGATGCGGCTTCAGCCGTTAAGATGGGCCATGCACAAGAACCCGCTACCCGAGGGCGATCTCGGAATGCCCCCAGCCGATCGCGCCACGGCGGACGGCACGCATTTCCCCTGCGTTTCGGCCGGTGAGGGATCGACGGTGGTCTTCCTCCACGGGGCGTGGGCCGATCACCGGATCTGGTGCGGACTCTGGCAGCGCGTGGCGGAGCGGCATCGCTTCTTCGCCTACACGCAACGGCATTTCGGCCGCGCCGTATGGCCTGCCGACAAACCCTTCGCGCGCGACGTTCACGCCGCGGATCTGCAGTCCATCCTGCGACAGCTCGCTGCGCCGGTTCACCTCGTCGGCTGGTCCTATGCCGGCGACATCCTGATGCAGGCGGCCACGGCCCTGCCCGAACGGGTGCGCAGCCTCGTCCTCTACGAGCCGTCGCTGGGCAGTCTACTGCACTGCGACGCCGGGGGGCGCGAGACGCTGGACGCGTTCTGGCGGGGACTGGAACCCGCCTATGCGCTGGCGCAAGCAGGAGATCTGGTGGCAGCCATGCGGCAAGGCATCGCGTTCGTGTTCGGCCTGCCGCAAGATGAATTCGCGGCGCTCGATCCGCGCTGCCAGCGTGTCTTTCTGGACAATGCGCACACGATCCTGCCGGATCTCGCGGCGCCGGCGCCGAGCCTCTACGGGCTTTCGGAAGTCGCGAAGCTGCACTGTCCGGTGCTGCTTGTCCGGGGCGAGCTGACCCATGCGCAGTACCGCCTGATGACGGAGCGGATCGTCGGATGCCTTCCACAGGCGTGCCTCGCGGAAATTCCCGGCACGGGGCATGGCGGGCCCGTGCAGATGCCGGACGCGTTTGTGGAACTCGCGCTGGACTTCATCGCCGGATGCGGCGGCCGATGCCCCCGGGATACGGGGTAGCGCCGTGGCTGGATAGGAGGGACCGACACATGAGCACAGATACCGACGGCTGGGCCGGCACCGTCAGGGGCCGCCCCGAACCGGGCCAGTCGGCCGAACGCAGCCGGCGCACCCGGATGGAAGACATCCTCGCCTTCACCGCGATGACCGGCGACCGCAACCCGATCCATTACGACAGGGCGCTCGCCGAGAAGACGCCCTTCGGCAAGCTCATCGTGCAGGGCGGCGTCACCACCGGCATCCTCAACGCCGTGGTGGCCGAGGATCTGCCCGGCCCCGGCACCGTGTTCCTCGGGGTGGAGTGGAAATTCGTCAAGGCCGTCGGCATCGACGAGGAGATCACCGGCCGCGTCGAGGTGACCGAGGTGCGCAGCGACAAACCGATCTGCAAGCTGATCACCGAGGTGCGCGACGGCGCGGGCGAACTTTGCCTGACCGGCACCGCGACGACCTACACGATGCCGCTCGAAGGGCTCTGAGAACCCTCACCCCCAGAGCGCCGGTTCGGGCGGATACATCTCCGATCCCGCGTAGCGGATCGGGCAGGCGCGGTCCCGCGCCAGGAGAAGCGGCCCGTCGAGATCGACGAACTCCGCCCCCTCGGCCACCAGCACCGCGGGCGCCATGGCGAGCGAGGATCCCACCATGCAGCCCACCATGATGCCGAACCCCGCCACCCGCGCGGCGTCGCGCAGGGCCAGCGCCTCGGTCAGCCCGCCGGTCTTGTCGAGCTTGATGTTGACGAAGTCGTACTTGCCCTTGAGGCCCGCCAGCGAGGCGCGGTCGTGGCAGCTTTCGTCGGCGCAGACCGGGACCGGCCGGGCGATCTCGGCCAGCGGCCCGTCCTCGCCCGCGGGCAGCGGCTGTTCCACCAGCGCCACGCCGAGCCGCAGGAGATGCGGCGCAAGCTCGGCATAGATCTCGGCCGTCCAGCCTTCGTTCGCATCGACGATGATCCGCGACCGCGGCGCGCCCGCGCGCACCGCCTCGAGCCGCGGCATGTCGGCCTCGGTGCCGAGCTTGATCTTCAGGAGCGGCCGCGCCGCCTGCCGCGCCGCCGCCGCGCGCATCCGTTCGGGCGTGTCGAGCGACAGCGTATAGGCCGTGGCGAGCGGCCCCGGCGCGGCCAGCCCGGCGATCTCCCAGGCCCGGCGCCCGGCGCGCTTCGCCTCCCAGTCCCAGAGCGCGCAATCGACCGCGTTGCGCGCGGCACCCGGCGGCAGCGCCGCCTGCAGCTCGGCGCGGGAGATGCCCTCCGGGAGGCCCGCGATCTGATCCGCGACGCTGGTCGGGCTCTCGCCGTAGCGCGCATAGGGCACGCATTCGCCGCGCCCCGTGATCCCCTCGCGCGTCACCGTCGCGGTCAGCACCGCCGCCTCGGTCTTCGATCCGCGCGAAATGGTGAAAGCCTCGGCGAGAGGGAACCGGTCATGAGAAAGGGTCAGCGTCATCGCAGGCTCCGCGCGGGCCCCGGACCCGCTCCGGGGCCTTCGGTGTGGCCCCGGCCGGACCCGCCGTCAAGCGGATGCGCGCGGCGCGCTGTCGGTACGATGTCTGTACGGAAGCTGTACGAAAAGCCGACGCATGTCAGACCGTCGCTGCGCGGGATTTTTCTGCGCCTGCGAAAGGATGCTTGCATGCCGCAGCGCAATAATCTATCCGAACGCAGAGACTTCGCGAAACTTCCTTACCAGAGGATTTGCCCATGAGCTTCCGCCTCCAGCCCGCCGCCCCCGCCCGCCCGAACCGCTGCCAGCTCTTCGGCCCCGGCTCGCGGCCGGCGATCTTCGAGAAGATGGCGGCATCGGCGGCGGATGTGATCAACCTCGATCTGGAGGATTCGGTGGCGCCGGACGACAAGCCCGCGGCGCGCAGGACCGTCATCGAGGCGATCGGCGACGTGGACTGGGGCAACAAGCATTTGTCCGTCCGGATCAATGGCTTGGACACGCCCTACTGGTACCGCGACGTGGTCGATCTCCTGGAACAGGCCGGCGAGCGGCTCGACCAGATCATGATCCCCAAGGTGGGCTGCGCGGCCGATGTCTACGCCGTCGATGCGCTGGTCACGGCCATCGAGGCGGCGAAGGGCCGCAAGAAGCGCATCTCGCTTGAAGTCATCATCGAAACCGCCGCCGGCATCGCCCATGTCGGGGAGATTGCGGCCGCCTCGCCGCGGCTGCAAGCGATGAGCCTCGGCGCGGCGGATTTCGCCGCCTCGATGGGCATGCAGACCACCGGCATCGGCGGCACGCAGGAGAACTACTACATGCACCGCGAGGGGACGAGGCACTGGTCCGACCCCTGGCACTGGGCGCAGGCGGCGATCGTCGCGGCCTGCCGCACGCATGGCGTGCTGCCGGTCGACGGACCCTTCGGGGACTTCTCCGATGACGAGGGCTTCCGCGCCCAGGCGCGGCGCTCGGCGACCTTGGGCATGGTCGGCAAATGGGCGATCCACCCCAAGCAGGTGGCGCTCTGCAACGAGGTCTTCACGCCCTCCGCGGAACAAGTCACCGAGGCGCGCGAGATCCTCGCCGCGATGGAGAAGGCCAAGGCGGAAGGCGCCGGCGCCACGGTCTACAAGGGGCGGCTGGTGGACATCGCCTCGATCAAGCAGGCCGAGGTGATCGTGCGGCAGGCCGAGATGATCGCGCGCTGACGCGGCTCTGGCCGGGCTCGGCAGCCGCGAAGGGCAGCGCCGCGCCGATCAGCGCGGCCGACATGCCGGACCGGTCCACCGCGCGACTGTCGAGGGCGGGTTCGGGTGCCGTGCCGGCGGCGACGCTGGCCCGCCCCCGCCCCATGTCCATCGCGCGCGGCATGGAGTTGCATAAGCCCGCGCCTGCCGTCATATAGTCCGCTGACCCTTGTGAGAGAGCGCCATGAACTACCTCGAATTCGAAAAGCCGCTGGCCGAGATCGAAGGCAAGGCCGAGGAATTGCGGGCGCTCGCCCGCAAGAACGAAGGCATGGACATCTCCAAGGAAGCCGCGGCACTCGACAAGAAGGCCGGGGATCTCCTCAAGGACCTCTACAAGAGCCTCGATCCCTGGCGCAAATGCCAGGTCGCGCGCCATCCCGACCGGCCGCATTGCAAGGACTATGTCGACGCGCTCTTCACCGAGTTCACGCCGCTCGCCGGCGACCGCAACTTCGCCGACGACCATGCGGTGATGGGCGGGCTCGCGCGGTTCAACGACCAGCCGGTGATGGTGATCGGGCAGGAGAAGGGCTCCGACACCAAGACAAGGATCGAGCGCAATTTCGGCATGGCCCGGCCCGAGGGCTACCGCAAGGCGATCCGCCTGATGGACCTCGCCCACCGCTTCCAGCTGCCGGTGATCACGCTCGTCGACACGCCGGGCGCCTATCCCGGCAAGGGCGCGGAAGAGCGCGGGCAAAGCGAGGCGATCGCGCGGTCCACCCAGAAATGCCTCGAGATCGGCGTGCCGCTCATTTCGGTCGTCATCGGCGAGGGCGGTTCGGGCGGCGCGGTGGCCTTCGCCACGGCGAACCGGGTGGCGATGCTCGAGCACTCGATCTATTCGGTGATCACGCCCGAGGGCTGCGCCTCGATCCTGTGGAAGGACGCCGAGCGGATGCGCGAGGCGGCGAACGCGCTGCGCCTGACCGCGCAGGACCTGCACAAGCTCGGCGTCATCGACCGGATCATCCC
>JBFKMA010000060.1:0-9789 GCA_041630175.1 Albidovulum sp. | reverse complement strand
CCAGATCGTCGATGAACGAGGCGCTTTCCGTCACCTTGTCCGCTTCCACGCCCAGATGCTCGACGACAATTTTCTTCACGCGATCTGCGATGTCGCTCATGTCAAATCCTCATTCTTGCGGGCCTTTCCCGCCTCCTGGTCACTTGCTCTCACCGAGCGGCTCAAGCCCCGCATGTTCCGCGAAGGCCACCGGAAATGTGAAGCACACCCCCCGGCACGTCGTGGCCGCCTATAGCACAGTCTAATCCCGAGGCAAACGCTTTCGCAACGTCGCCCTCGGGCGATCTCAGACCATCGCCATGCCGCCGTTCACATGCAGCGTCGCGCCCGTGACATAGCCGGCTTCCGGGCTCGCGAGGTAAAGCGCCGCGGCCGCGATTTCCGCCGCTTCGCCCATGCGCCCGGCCGGAATCTGCCCTGAGATCCGCGCCTTCTGCTCGTCGTTGAGCTTGTCGGTCATCGCGGTGGCGATGAAGCCCGGCGCCACGCAGTTCACCGTGATGCCGCGGCTCGCCACCTCCTGCGCCAACGCCTTCGACATGCCGGCAAGCCCGGCCTTCGCCGCGCAATAGTTGCCCTGACCCGGATTGCCCGTGGTGCCGACGATCGAGGTGACGTTGACGATCCGCCCCCAGCGCGCCTTCATCATGCCCCTCAGCACCCCCCGGCAGAGCCGGAAGGTCGAGGTCAGGTTGACGTCGATGACCGACTGCCATTCCTCGTCCGACATCCGCATGAAGAGATTGTCGCGCGTGATGCCGGCATTGTTGACGAGGATGTCGACCGCCCCCATCGCCTCGACCGCCTGTTTCGGCAGGGCCTCGACCGCGCCCGCGTCCGAGAGGTTGCAGGGCAGCACATGCGCCCGCGCCCCCAGTTCCGCCGCCAATTCCTTCAGCGGCCCTTCCCGCGTCCCCGACAAGGCCACCGTCGCCCCCGCGCCGTGGAGGGCCTTCGCGATCGCGCCCCCGATCCCGCCCGAAGCGCCGGTGACCAACGCCGATTTCCCTGTCAGATCGAACATCGTCCGCTCCTCATCTTCTTCTGTTCAAAAATACCTCGGGTGGGGTTTGGGCGAGGGCAGCGCCCTCCCCAAGTCTCACCCCTTCGCCGCCGCGACGTCCTCGGGCGTGCCGATCGCGCGGCATTCCGCCTCCTTGGCGATCCGCCGGATCATCCCGCAAAGCGCCTTGCCCGCGCCGATTTCCCAAAACTCCGTGACGCCCTTCGACGCCATGAAGGCGACGCTCTCGCGCCAGCGGACGGATCCCGTCACCTGCTCGACCAAGAGGCTGCGGATCGTCGCCGGATCGAGGACGTCATGCGCGGTCACGTTGGCCACGAGCGGCACAGTCGGCTCGTCGATATGGACATGGCTCAGCGCGTCGGCCATGGCCGCCGCGGCGGGGCCCATCAACGCGCAGTGGAAGGGTGCGGAGACCGGCAGCAGGATCGCCCGCTTGGCGCCCTTGCTCTTGGCGATCTCGACCGCCCGCTCGACCGCGGCCTTGTGCCCGGAGACCACGACCTGCGCCGGGTCGTTGTCGTTCGCCGCCTGGCAGATCTGGCCCTGCGCCGCGTCCCGCGCGACCGCCGTCGCCGCTTCGAAGTCGAGCCCAAGGAGTGCCGCCATCGCGCCGACGCCCACCGGCACCGCCTCCTGCATTGCCTTGCCGCGCAGCCGCAGCAACCGCGCCGTGTCCGCAAGGCTGAGCGCGCCCGCCGCGCAAAGCGCCGAATATTCGCCCAGCGAATGGCCCGCCACATAGGATGCCGAAGATACCGCTATCCCCTCGGACTCCAGCGCCCGCAGCGCCGCGATCGAGGTCGCCATCAGCGCCGGCTGCGCGTTCCGGGTAAGGGTCAGTTCCTCCTGGCTGCCTTCCCAGATGAGCGTCGACAGTGCCTCGCCCAGCGCCTCGTCGACCTCGTCGAAGACCGCCTTCGCGGCCGGATAGGCCTCCGCCAGCGCGCGGCCCATCCCGATCACCTGCGCCCCCTGGCCTGGGAATACGAACGCGCGCGCCATGGCTTCTCCCTTTCAGCGTTTTTCCCGGCATAGCCTGCCCGACTGCCGCGCGCAATCCGGCAGCCCGTTCGCGCCGGCCGCTGGCATGGCCGCGGCGTTGGGCTATCATCGCCGCCATCGCCGGAACCGGAGCCCGCCATGGCCGACGCGACCCAGCCCCGTCCCCCGAGACACGGCTACAGCCGCGTCACGCGCGCGCTGCACTGGCTGACCGCAGCCGCGATCCTCGCCGCCGTGGTGCTCGGCCTCGTGATGACCCGGCTTCCGGCCGAAAGCGAAGCCCAGGTGGCACAGGTCTTCCGGGCCTATTCGGTCCACAAGACCATCGGCCTTCTCGCCCTTGTGCTCGGCACCGGCCTCATCCTCAGGTCGCTCGCCCGTCCCGGGCCGGGGCCGCTCCATCCCGAGCGACGGACGGAGACCTTCCTCGCCCGCCTCACCCACTGGACGCTGTGGATCGCGCTGCTGGCGCTGCCGGTCTCCGGGCTCCTCCACCATTCGGCGGCGCCGGGCTTCGCACCGATCCTCTGGCCCCTCGGCCAGCGGCTGCCTTTCGTGCCCGCCGACGAGGGCCTCGCACTCACCTTCCGCTCGGTCCATGCCGCGGCCGGCTGGTTCCTCATCGCCGCGCTCGCGCTCCATGTCGCCGGCGCGCTCAAGCACGCGCTGATCGACCGCGACGCGACGCTCGGGCGGATGGTGACCGGCAAGGGCCCGCCGGTGCCCGCCGCGCGCCCCGCCCGCGCCAGCGCCGCCGCCGCGCTCGTTCTTTGGGCGGGCGTACTCCTCGTCGGCATTGCCTTGGCACCCGAGCCGGAACCCGATCCGTTCGGCGCCTTCGACGACACGGATTTTCTGAACGAAATGGAAGAACTGGAACAGTTCGCCCCCGCCGAGTGACCCCGCGGGCCGGACGGGCCGCGATTCCGCATTGGCATGACAGGCAGACATGGTCGTGTTACACTGCCGTGAATTGCACAGCGCTTTGATTAGTCCCGTATTTGGAGCAGTTCGATGCTTTCCCGATCCGAGGTTGCCGCTGCGATTTCCGGTCTGTGGCTGCTGGCTCCGCTGCATCCGGCCTTCGCCGATGACATCAAGGGCCAACTGCTTCAACCCGCGCAGCCCGCGCCGGTGCGGACCGCGCCGCCGTCGGGATTCCTGCGCCGTCCAGGCGAAAAGGTAGGCGAGACCGCCGTCGGCACGGACTACTACATCCTCGACCAACTGGATGTGCAGAGCGGCCTCGGCGCGTCGCAGACCTGGGTTCAGGTGGCACCCGTCGATCCCGCGACCGGCGAGGTCGATCCCAACGACGCGGGCTGGGTCTATTACGGCGAGACCGCCGCCACCCGCAGCCTCAACTTCACCCCCGGCGCGTCCACGACGCTCGCCCCCGATACGCAACCCACCATCATCCTGCGCCCCAAGGAGCCGGAGAACTGACCATGGAACCCGCCTTCTTCGACATGACGATCAAACTGCTGATGCTGGCCTATATGGTGCCGTTCATCGCGTTTCTCTTCGGCGTCCTGATCTGCGACCAGCTCCGCCTTCATTCGCTGCGCAAGCGTCGCCACCTGTGGCTGATCGCCATGCCCGTCGCGCTGTTCACGGTCGGCATGATGGTCTCCTCCACCAAGGTCAAGAGCGCGCAGAACGACGTGATCACCTACCAGTACGCGCATGTGACCGAGTTCGACCAGTACCTGATGTTCCTCGGCATCGCGATCTTCCTCGGCACCATGGCGCCCACGACCTTCGACCGGCTGCGCGACAAGCTCAACAAGACCGGCCCCGGCCTCGGCGCCTGACCGCCGGATGCCGCGGCGCTTGCATCCAGGCCAAAGCCCTGTATAAGGCCGCATCCTTCCGCATTCACGAAACCGGCGTAGCCTCTCGTGGCGGGTCGCGGAGGGTGTTCGCCCGCCGTTGAAGCCGCCTGAGAAGACAGGAGTATGCATGCCGCTTTACGAGCATGTCCTCATCGCGCGTCAGGACCTTTCCAACGCGCAGGCCGAAGGGCTCATCGAACATTTCTCCACGGTCCTCGCGGATAACGGCGGCAAGGTCGTCGATCACGAGTACTGGGGCGTCAAGACGATGGCCTACAAGATCAACAAGAACCGCAAGGGCCACTACGCCTATCTGCGCACCGACGCCCCCTCGGCGGCCGTGCTGGAGATGGAGCGTCTCGCGCGTCTCCATGACGATGTGATGCGCGTGATGTCGATCAAGGTCGACGCGCACGAGGAAGGCCCCTCGGTGCAGATGCAGAAGCGCGACGAGCGCGGTGACCGTGGCGACCGCCGCGACCGTGGCGACCGGCGCTGATCGAAGCCTGAGGAAAGGAACCTAACACATGGCGAACAAACCGTTTTTCCGCCGCCGCAAGGTCTGCCCCTTCTCGGGCGAGAATGCGCCGAAGATCGACTACAAGGACGTGCGTCTTCTGCAGCGCTACATCTCCGAGCGCGGCAAGATCGTGCCCGCCCGCATCACCGCCGTCTCGGCCAAGAAGCAGCGTGAACTGGCCCGTGCCATCAAGCGCGCCCGCTTCCTCGCCCTGCTGCCCTATGCCGTGAAGTAAGGAGACACGAACATGCAAGTGATCCTTCTCGAACGCGTGGCCAAGCTTGGCCAAATGGGTGAAGTCGTCAAGGTCAAGGACGGCTACGCGCGCAACTTCCTCCTGCCGCAGGGCAAGGCGCTCCGCGCCTCGGAAGCCAACATCCAGGGCTTCGAATCCCGCAAGGCCCAGCTCGAGGCGCAGAACCTCGAGACCCGCAAGGAGGCCGAAAAGGTCGCCGCGAAGCTCGACGGCCAGACCTTCGTCGTGATTCGCTCGGCCTCCGATGCCGGCGCGCTCTACGGCTCGGTGACGACCCGCGACGCCGCCGACGCAGCGACCGAGGCCGGCTTCACCGTCGACCGCAAGCAGATCGTGCTGAACCGTCCGATCAAGGATCTGGGCCTCCACGAGGTCGGTATCGTCCTGCATCCGGAAGTTTCGGCCACCGTCAGCCTGAACGTCGCCCGTTCGGCCGAGGAAGCCGAGCTACAGGCGTCTGGCAAGTCGATCCAGGAACTGGCCGCAGAGGCCGAGGCCGCTGCCGATTTCGAGATCGCCGAACTCTTCGACGACATCGGTTCGGCCGGTCAGGACGCGGACACCGAATAATCCGCCTCCCCGAGAGAAATGAAACCGCGCCGGCCCCGCCGGCGCGGTTTTGCTTTGCAGATGGCTCTTGATCCGGTTCCTCGACTTTGAGCCTAAAACGACGGGGCTCAACAGCAAGACGCCGCCGGCATGGCCCTCCCGTTCCCAGGTTGCGCAAATGGGGCAATGCGGCCAAAAGGAAGCACTCCAAGCGACAAAGGAATCGGTTCCCGACATGGAAATGCTCTCGACCTTCATCAAGCCGATGCACCGCGAGGGCTACCGTTTCGTCGGCATCTTCGCCGCGGTCACGCTGGTCCTGTTCCTGATCGCCGAGCCGCTCGGCTGGATCGGCGTCGGCCTCACCGTCTGGTGCTACTACTTCTTCCGCGACCCCAAGCGGGTGACGCCGGTGCGCGAGGGGCTGATCGTCAGCCCCGCCGACGGCGTCGTGCAGATGATCGGCATGGCGCCCCCGCCCGCCGAACTCGGCCTCGGGACCGAGCCCATGACCCGCGTCGCGGTGTTCATGAACGTCTTCAACTGCCATGTGAACCGCACCCCCATCGCCGGCCGCGTCGAGAAGATCGCCTACCGGCCGGGCAAGTTCCTCAACGCCTCGCTCGACAAGGCGAGCGTCGACAACGAGCGCAACGGCCTTGCGATCCGGCTCGATGACGGCCGCGCCATCGCGGTGGTGCAGATCGCCGGCCTCGTCGCCCGCCGCATCGTCTGCGAGGTGAAGGAGGGCATGGCGCTTCAGACCGGCCAGCGCTTCGGCATGATCCGCTTCGGCTCGCGCCTCGACGTCTACCTGCCCGACGGCGTGGCGCCGCTGGTCGCCGTGGGCCAGACCACGATCGCCGGCGAAACCGTTCTCGCCGATCTGACAACGCAGGAGCCCGCCCGCCTCGGCGCGGTCCGCTAGCCATGACCGATCAGCATCGCCCGGACACCGAACCCGAAAGCCAGCCCGTCCTGGCGCTGGTTCCCAACCTGGTGACGATGCTGGGCCTCTGCGCCGGGCTCACCGCGATCCGCTTCGTGCTGGCCGAGAGGTTCGAGCTCGCGGTCGGGCTGATCATCTTCTCGGCGGTGATCGACGGCCTCGACGGGCTCCTCGCCCGGCGCCTCAAGGCAACGAGCGATATCGGCGCGCAGCTCGATTCGCTGTCGGATTTCCTCAATTTCGGCGTGGCGCCCGGGCTTCTCGTCTACCAGTTCGCGCTCGCCGAGAGCGAAAGGATGGGAAGCTGGATCGTCGTGCTGCTCTATGTCAGCTGCACCTGCATCCGGCTCGCGCGCTTCAACGTCGCCCAGAACCGCGCGGTGATATCCGGCATCAAGCCGCCCGCCCATTTCACCGGCGTCCCCGCGCCGGCGGGGGCGATGCTGGCGCTCTTGCCGGTCTTCCTCGCCTTCGAGACCGGGATCGATCCCGCCGCCCATCCGCTTCTGGCCGGGCTCTATCTCGGGGCGGTGGGGCTACTGATGGTCAGCCGCCTGCCGACCTTCTCGCCGAAATCGCTGCGGGTGCCGAAGGAGAAGACGGCCTGGATCCTGATCGCCATGGCGCTGGTGATCGGCGTGCTCCTCACGAGGTTCTGGCTATCCCTGATCCTGCTCACGTTGCTATACGACATCTCGTTGCTACATTCCTTCTACAGGGTCATCGCCGACCGCCGCCGCCGACCGCCACAGGATTGAGGGGAGAGGATTTGGAAATCGCCGCCGTCAAGACGTCCTACAAGTACTGGGCGCCGATCTATGACTACACGTTCGGCCTGATCACCCGCCCCGGCCGCCGCCGAGCGTCGGACCACATCAACGCCCGCTCCGGAAGGGTGCTCGAGATCGGCGTCGGCACCGGCCTGTCGCTTGACCGCTACGAGCCGCATCTCGACGTGACCGGCATCGACGTCTCGCCCGACATGCTCGACAAGGCGCGCCAGAAAGTCGCCGAGAAGGGCCTGACCCATGTCACCCGCATCTCCGAGATGGACGCCCGCACGCTGGCCTTTCCCGACGACCATTTCGACACCGTCGTCGCGATGTATCTCGTCTCGGTCGTGCCCGAGCCCGAACGTGTCCTGGCCGAGATGGCACGGGTCTGCAAGCCGGGCGGCGAGGTGCTGATCGTCAACCATTTCGCCCGCGACCGCGGCCTCCTCGCCACACTCGAACGCCTGCTCGCGCCGTTCGCGAGCGTGATCGGCTGGCATTCCGATTTCCGGATGGAGCGGGTGCTCGGCGTCGATGCGCTCGAAACCGTGAGCGTTCAGGACATCGCGCCCTTCGGCATGTTCACCTTCCTCAGGCAGCGCAAGCGCAAGTCCGACGCCGTCGCCGCCTGACGACCGGCGGCGCGGGGCGACGATACCGGCGCAGGTTCGGATCGCATTGGGCCGCCATGCGGACATGGCGAAGGCCCCCGAAAAGAGCCGAGGCTCAGCTGCCCGCCCCGCTCATCGCGCCAAGCCAGTCGATCACTGCTTCGACCGCCGCCTTGCGGTGGGCCTTCTGCCGCGCCAGCAGGTAGAAGTCGCGCTTGCCGCGCAGGACGCCGGGGCCGACCTGCACAAGCCGACCGGACCGGATATCGCGCTCGACGAGGAAGCGGCTGGCCAGGGCCACGCCCTGCCCGGCCAGAGCCGCGTCGATGCTGAGCGAGGTCTGGTTGAAGCGCAATCCCCGGGCCGGCACGCCCGCGTCGAGCCCGAGCACATGGCGCGCATATTCGGGCCAGAGATCGTGGGTGTCATGGAGCAGCACCAGCCGCCGGAACGCCGAAGGGCCCAGCGGCAGCGTCTCCGCTGCGACGAGAGCCGGGGCGGCGACGGCGATCACCTCCTGGCGAAACAGCAGACGCGCCTCCAGACTCGCCCCGAAGGGCGGCTGACCCTGACGGATGGCAAGGTCGATGCCGTCGGCGCGAAAGCTCGACATGGTTTCGGTTGCCAGGATGCGCAGGTCGATGCCGGGATGCTGCCGGGTGAAGTCCGGCAGATTGGGGATCAGCCATTTCGACGCGAAAGTCGGCGTCACGCTGACGATCACCCTGGAGGGCTCCGGCCGGAGCACCGCAGTCGCCTCCTGCAGCAGCTCAAACGCCGCGGCGACCTGTTCGTGATAGCTGCGGCCCGGCGCCGTGAAGGCCAGCCCCTTGGCCTGCCGCTCGAAGAGCCTCAGCCCGAGATGCGCCTCCAGCCCGCGCACCTGCTGCGCCACCGCGCCCTGGGTCACGCCCATTTCTTCGGCCGCCACGCGGAAATTGAGGTGGCGACCCGCGGCCTCGAAGGCGCGCAAGCTGTTCATGGGAGGCAGAGCGGTCGGGTTTGCCAATAGATTTCCTACATGCATGTTGCAGGCGTTCTGCCTCGCATCAAGCGCTTATATGCCATATTCTGTCAAGGGAGCGAACATATCGGAAGACAGGAGATGACGGTGGCTGTAGAAAAAGTGGCTCTTATAACAGCAGGCGGCAGCGGCATGGGCGCCGACGCGGCGCGCCGGTTTGCGGCGGACGGGTTCCGTATCGGCATCCTGTCCTCCTCGGGCAAGGGCGAGGCCCTCGCCAGGGAGTTGGGCGGCTTCGGCGTCACCGGATCGAACCGGTCGGTCGCGGATCTCGAGACGCTCGTCGCCGGGGCCGTCGACCGCTGGGGCCGCATCGATGCGCTGGTCAATTCCGCCGCGCACGGGCCCAAGGGGCCGGTGCTGGAGATCTCCGACGACGACTGGCACGAGGGGATGGAGGTCTATCTTCTCAACGCCATCCGGCCCGCACGCCTCGTCACGCCGATCATGCAGGCACAGGGCGGCGGCGCGATCGTGAACATCTCGACCTTCGCCGCGTTCGAACCCGACCCGCTGTTCCCGACCTCGGGCGTGTTCCGCGCCGGTCTCGCGGCGTTCGCCAAGCTCTATGCCGACAAGTATGCGGGCGACAACATCCGCATGAACAACATCCTGCCCGGCTTCATCGACAGCCTGCCCGAGACCGAAGACCGGCGCGCGCGGATCCCGATGGGCCGTTACGGCCGGGCGGACGAGGTCTCGTCGCTGATCTCGTGGCTCGTCTCCGAGGACGGCGGCTACATGACCGGTCAGAACCTCAGGATCGACGGAGGGCTGACCCGTGCCGTCTGATCTCGTCCTTGCCGCCGCAGCGAGGGACCGGGTCGCCTTCGCCGTCAAATGGGCGGCATCGGTGATCCAGGTCATGGGCTATACGGCGACCGGATTTGGCTGGACTCCGTGGAACCTCTACCTGTTTCTCGTCGGCGTGCTCGGCTGGTTCGCCGTCGGCGTCCTGTGGAACGACCGGGCGATCATGCTGATCCATATCGTCGCGCTTGGCGCCATGATTGCGGGCATGTCCAGCAGTTGAGCGGCCGGGCCGTAACGGGCCGTTCGTCGAGGTCTGCGGTGGTCCGCAATCATACAAGAAAAAGGCCGCGCTTCGGGCGCGGCCTTTTCTGTTCCTGCCGACAAGGGCCGATCAGAGTTCGTCGAGCGCCTCGACCGCCTTCTGAAGCTCGTCCTTCGACACTTCCTTCTCGGCCACCCCGGCGCCGGCGACGACGAGGTCGACGACCTT
>JBFKMA010000059.1:0-9811 GCA_041630175.1 Albidovulum sp. | reverse complement strand
GCCGCCCGCCTGGTCGGCCGAGCCGCCGACGCACAGCTTGCCGTCCGACGTGCCGGCACCCGACGAGCCGGCGCGCGCGTCGATCTTCAGCTCCTTGGGCTGGGGGGCAGGCGCCCCGCCCGGGTTGGGCGCGGGCGGCGGCGCGGCGGCGGGCGGGATAGGTGCCCGGGCCGAGCGCGGTTTCGATCGCCTGTCCGAAGGCGCGCGGCGTCGGATCGGGCAACGCGCCGGCGGGCCGCTCGCCGCGCGGGTTGAGTCGCGCGAAAAGCCCGGGCAGGCGGGCCGCGACCTCGGCCCGGCTCATGCCGTTTTGCAGTTCGGGCGCGTAGTACGCCCGCAGCACCAGCATGTCGAAGCCGGTGAGCACGGTGTGGATATTGTCGTCGTTGAAGACCGAATCCGGCAGCCGGTAGAGGTCGTTCAGGGGTCCGAGCGCCTGGGCGAGTTCCTCGTGCAGGCAGTCGCGGATTTCTTGCGGCGCGGTGTCGTTGGGGATGAAGACGGCGCTGCGGTGGCGCTCGGTCAGCGTCGTCCAGTCGAGCCGGTCGCGCCGGGCACCGCGATACTCGGCCCAGGAGCGGACGCGGGGCGCGACGAAGCAGGCTGCGCGCGGCACGAGGCGCTGCATCGTGCGGCGCGGCAGGAATTCGATCGTGATCTCGGCCTCGGCCCCGGTCGCCATGCTGATCGGGATGCCGGCTTCGCCGCGCAGCCGGGAGAGGACCCGGGCAAGATCGGCGGGCGCGCTTGGCGGGACCGCGCCGGTCATGCGCACCCGCACCGGGCCTTCGAAGCGGGTGAGCGCCGGCAGGTCGCGGCCGCTTTCGAGCCGGAACGACAGGTCGAGGAAATCCTGCACAATCTCGGCATTCGGCCGCGCGGGCGGCGTGACCCGCGGCGCGGCGAAGGTCCGCATCGGCGGCAGCGCGATTCCCGGCCGCATGGCGCGCGCCGTGTCCGGGCGCGGCGGCGGCACCGCGCAGGCGGCGAGCGCGGCGAGGAGGCAGGCGGCGAGACCGGCTTTGAACAGCGCGCGCACCGGTTCAGGCCCGGCTATACTTGATGAAGGGCGTCTTCACGCCGATCCGGTCGTAGAGCCGCCGCGCGGTCGCGTTGTGCTCCTGCGTCAGCCAGTAGACCGTGGCCGCACGGTGGCTGTCGGCGGCGGCATAGACCGCCTCGATCAGCGCCCGGCCGACGCCGCGGCCGCGTATCTCGGGTGCGGCGTAGAGATCCTGCAGGTAGCAGGTATCGGTAATCGCCCAGCCGGTGCGGTGGAAGAGGTAATGCGCCAGCCCCGCCGGCCGGCCGTCGCAGAGGGCGAGCAGGCCGCGGAACTCGCCCGGGGCGCCCGAGACGAGGCGGGCGAAGGTCGAGGCATAGACCGCGTCGGGCAGCGTGGTTTCATAGAAGTCGAGATAGCCGCGCCAGAGCCGGCGCCATTCGGCCTCGTCGCCGGCTTCGATCGGCCGGATCGTGCAAGAAGTCGGCTCCGCCATTCGCTCCTCCCTGTCCTCGGGCCGAGGCTAGCCGGTCTTCGCCGCCGCCGCCAGCCGGACGGTGCGGCAATCTCGGGCGAAAGGCCCGCTAGCCCCGACCGCGGGCGAGGAAGGCCAGCCGTTCGAAGAGCTGCACGTCCTGTTCGTTCTTCAGAAGCGCCCCGTGGAGCTTCGGCAACAGGCTGTGGGGATCGCGCTTCAGATCCTCGGGCGCGAGATCCTCGGCGAGGATCAGCTTCAGCCAGTCGAGCACCTCTGAGGTGGAGGGCTTCTTCTTCAGCCCCGGCGTCTCGCGGATCTCGTAGAACTGCGTCAGCGCGGTGGCGAGCAGGTGTTCTTTGATGCCCGGGAAATGCACCTCGACGATGCGCTTCAGCGTCTCGGCCTCGGGGAAGCGGATGTAGTGGAAGAAGCAGCGCCTGAGGAAAGCGTCGGGCAGTTCCTTCTCGTTGTTCGAGGTGATGACGACGACGGGGCGCTGCCGGGCGCGGATCGTCTCGCCGGTCTCGTAGACGTGGAACTCCATCCGGTCGAGTTCCTGCAGAAGGTCGTTCGGAAACTCGATATCGGCCTTGTCGATCTCGTCGATGAGCAGCACGACCTTGGTGTCCGCCTCGAAGGCCTGCCAGAGCTTGCCCTTGCGGATGTAGTTCCGGACGTCGTGGACCCGCTCGTCGCCCAGCTGGCTGTCGCGCAGCCGGCTCACGGCGTCGTATTCGTAGAGCCCCTGCGCCGCCCGCGTCGTCGATTTCACATGCCATTCGACCAGCGGAAGGCCGAGCGACAGGGCCACTTCGCGCGCCAGTTCGGTCTTGCCGGTTCCCGGCTCCCCCTTCACCAATAACGGGCGTTCGAGCGTGACCGATGCGTTCACGGCAACAGTCAAATCTTTTGTCGCGACGTAACTATCCGTTCCGGTGAATTTCATAGTATTTCTAGGACATGGCCACTGTTGTTCACGGCAGTATTACCGGCGGCATCAAATTGTCGCAAGCGGCGCCTTGGCCTAGTGACATCCCCCGCCGCTTCGGTTATTGCAGCGCGCGAGGAAAACCGGATGAACTTCAACACAGTGAAGAATGTTTCCGGACGGCAAGACGGAGCAGAAATGAAGCCTGAAGTCTTTCTTCCCGACGATTATCGGCCCGCCGAAGACGAACCATTCATGAACGAGCGGCAGCTCGAATATTTCCGTCGCAAGCTTGAAGCCTGGAAGGATGAGCTGCTCGAACAGTCGGCGGAGACGCTGGAAGGGCTGCAGGACAGCGCCCGCAACGTGCCCGACATCGCCGACCGCGCGTCCGAGGAAACCGACCGGGCGCTGGAACTCAGGACCAGGGACCGGCAGCGCAAGCTCGTGACCAAGATCGACGCCGCGATCCGCCGCATCGACAACGGCGAATACGGCTATTGCGAAGTGACCGGCGAGCCGATCTCGCTGAAGCGCCTCGACGCCCGGCCGATCGCCACGATGACGCTGGAGGCCCAGGAAAAGCACGAACGGCGCGAGCGTGTGCACCGCGACGACTGATCCCCGTGCAGGGCCGGAATGACATACGACGCCGGGGTCGCAGCACTCCGGCGTTTTCGCATCTGAGGGGATTGTCATGCTGAATGACAGGCAGGTCACGGTTCTCGGCGCCGGGGTCGCGGGGCTGTCCGTGGCGCGGGCGCTCGCGTTGCGCGGCGCCAGGGTCACGCTGCTGGAGCAGGCGCCGGCGATCACCGAGGTCGGCGCCGGCCTGCAGATCTCGCCCAACGGGGTCAGGGTCCTCGAGGCCCTCGGCCTCGGCGAGGCCGTCCGGGCCGCGGGCGTGCAGGCCGAGGCGGTCGAGCTTTGCGACGGCGAAATTGGAGCGACGGTTCTGCGGCTCGATCTCGCGGCCCAAAGGTGGGGGAAGCCGTTTCTCTTCCTGCACCGGGCCGACCTGATCGACCTCCTCGCCGAGGGTGCCCGGGCGGCGGGCGTGGATATCCGGCTCGGCAGACGGGTGGCCGAAGTCGATCTTGGCGCGCATCGCCCGCGGCTGAGAACCGAGGACGGCGAGGAGATCGAGGCGGAGATCCTGATCGGCGCCGACGGGTTGCATTCGAAGGTGCGCGCGGCGCTGAACGGCGTCACGGCGCCGTTCTTCACCCATCAGGTCGCCTGGCGCGCCACCTTGCCGGCGGAGCCGGACATCCGCCCGGTCGCACAGGTCTTCATGGGGCCGGGGCGGCATCTCGTCACCTATCCGCTCAGGGGCGGGCGGCTCAGGAACATCGTCGCGGTCGAGGAGCGGCGCAAATGGGCCGAGGAAAGCTGGTCGCTGACTGACGATCCCCTAGCGCTCAGGATCGCGTTCGAGAACTTCGTGCCGGAGGTGCGCGGCTGGCTCGACCGGATCGAGCGGCCCAATCTCTGGGGGCTCTTCCGCCACCCGGTGGCGCCGCGCTGGCACGGCCATGGCGCCGTTATCCTCGGCGACGCCGCGCACCCGACGCTGCCGTTTCTCGCGCAAGGCGCGAACATGGCGCTCGAGGACGTCTGGGTGCTGGCCGAAGCCTTGGCGCGGCTGGAGCCCGAGGCGGCCTTCGCCGCCTATCAGGATGCGCGCGCGGCGCGGGCGCACCGGATCGTCGGGGCCGCGAATGCCAATGCCCGCAACTACCACCTGTCGGGGCTCAGGCGCGACATCGCGCATCTGGGGCTGAAGGCGCTCGGCCGGTTCGCGCCCGGCCGGCTCGTCGGCCGCTTCGACTGGCTCTATGGTCACGACGTGACGGCGGGCGGCTGAGGCGTCGGGTTCAGGCGTCGAGTTCGACCCAGACCGGCACGTGGTCCGATGGCTTGTCGCGGCCGCGCACCGCCTTGTCGATGCCGGCGTCGCGCAGGAGATCGGCGGCCTGCGGGCTCAGGAGCAAGTGGTCGATCCGGATGCCGTTGTTCCTCTGCCAGGCGCCCGCCTGGTAATCCCAGAAACTGTAATGCCCGGGCCGCGGTTCGCGGGTGCGGAAGGCCTCGGTGAAGCCGAGGTTCACGATGCGCCGGAACGCCGCGCGGCTTTCGGGCAGAAACAGCGCATCCTCCGCCCAGGCCTCCGGCTTCGCGGCGTCCTCGGCCTGCGGGATTATGTTGTAGTCGCCACCCATCACTACCGGCATCTCCTCGGCCAGAAGCGCCGCCGCGCGGTCCTTCATCCGCGCCATCCAGGCGAGCTTGTAGTCGTATTTCGGCCCCGGCGCCGGGTTGCCGTTCGGCAGATAGAGCCCGCAGAGCCGCAGCGCGGTCTTCCCGACCACCGTCGCCTCGATCCACCGCGCCTGCTCGTCCGCGTCATCGCCGGGCAGGCCGCGCGTCACGTCCTCCAGGGGCAGTTTCGACAGGATCGCCACGCCGTTGAAGCTCTTCTGGCCGTGGGTCTCGACGAAATAGCCGCGATCCTCGAAGATCTCGCGCGGAAACGCCTCGTCGACCGACTTGATCTCCTGCAGCAGGACGACGTCCGGCTGGGCCTCGTCGAGCCATGCGGGCAGAGCTTCGGCGCGCGCCTTGATACCGTTGATGTTGAAGGTCGCGATCTTCATGCCTGCCCCCGAGATGTCAGCGGCGGCCATCATCGACCGGTTTCGCAGGCGCCGCAAGCCGCAGCGCCACCAGCCTTCATCTTGCCCGAAATATCCCCGCCGGAGGCACCGCGCCCGCCGCAAGGCGGGCGCCCGCAACAGCGTCGCGCCGCAGGCGCGTCCGCCGGATCACGCCCTCGCGGCGGGGCTCAGATCGAGAAGCTGGTGCCGCAGCCGCAAGACGAGGTCGCGTTGGGGTTCTCCACCACGAACCGCGCGCCGATCAGCTCCTCGGTGTAGTCGATGACCGCATTTTGCAGGAACGGCAGCGAGACGCTGTCCACGAGCACCCTCTGCCCGTCGCTCTCCAGCACCAGATCGTCGGGCGCCGGATCGTCGAGCCGGATGTCGTACTGGAACCCCGAGCAGCCGCCGCCCTCGACCGCGACGCGCAGCGCCTTGGCCTCACCCGCGGCGGCGTTGATCTCGGCCAGCCGGGCGAAGGCGCGGGGCGTGACTTTTGGCGGCAGCGTCAGGTCCATGGCGGAATCCGATGTCAATTCGTGATCAGTGCCCATATATGATCGCGGAAAACGCAGAACAAGAACAGGCCGTCATGACGCTTGCACCCTATGCCTGCCACCCCGAGACCTCCCGCGGCCGGCTCTACCCCGAAACCATGTCCACCTTCCGCTCGCCGTTCCAGCGCGACCGCGACCGGATCATCCATTCCTCGGCCTTCCGCAGGCTCAAGCACAAGACGCAGGTGTTCGTCGAGCACGAGGGCGACTATTACCGCACGCGGCTCACCCATACGATCGAGGTCGCGCAGGTCGCGCGCACCATCGCCGGGACGCTCGGGCTGAACGTGGAGCTGGCCGAGGCGGTGGCGCTCGCCCACGATCTCGGCCATCCGCCCTTCGGCCACACCGGCGAGGACGCGCTGCATGAGCTCATGGCGCCCTATGGTGGCTTCGACCACAACGCCCAGGCGATCCGCATCGTCGCGCGGCTCGAACGCCATTACGCCGATTTCGACGGGCTCAACCTGACCTGGGAGACGCTCGAGGGCATCGCCAAGCATAACGGGCCGGTGACCGGCGATCTGCCCTACGCGCTGGCGGAGATCACCGACGCATACGATCTCGAACTCCACACCCATGCCTCGGCCGAGGCGCAGGTGGCGGCCGTCGCCGACGACGTCGCCTACAACCACCACGACCTCCATGACGGCTTGCGCGCCGGGCTCTTCACCGAGGCCGACCTGATGGAGCTGCCGGTCACCGGCCCCGCCTTCGAGGAGGTCGACCGGCTCTATCCCGGCCTCGACCCGTCGCGCCGCCGGCACGAGGCGCTGCGCCGGGTCTTCGGCGTGATGGTGGAGGACGTGATCGCCGTCGCCCGCACCCGGCTTCAGGCGAGCCAGCCGCAGTCGGCGCAGGAGATCCGCGACATGGACGGGCCGATCATCCGCTTCTCGAAGCCGCTCTACCAGAACCTCAAGGCGATCAAGTCGTTCCTGTTCACCCGCATGTACCGCGCGCCCTCCGTCGTGCGGGAGCGCAAGCGGGTCACGGCAATGATCAACGATCTCTTCCCGCTCTTTCTCGCCGAGCCTTCGCTCCTGCCGGCGGAATGGCGGGCCGATATCGCCGAGGCGCGCGACCAGACCGAGCTTGCCCGCGTCGTGCTCGACTATGTCGCGGGCATGACCGACCGCTTCGCCATCCAGGAACACGAACGGCTCTGCCGGGCCGGAGCGGCGTGAGCCGTGGCGCGCCGCAAGACCGGAACCGGCCGCCATCGCCCATGTGGTGAGCCGCGGCGCCGGTCACTCCGCCCCCGAGGATTGACGCCGCAGACGGCCTCTGGCATGGCGAGCGCGACGGAAGGATGTGAGAAATGAACCTGTTTGCCGAAATCCGGGCGCTGGTGATCGCCAGCCTGGAAGACATGGTCGCGAAGGGCGAGCTGCCCGAGGGCCTCGACATGGCCAATGTCGCCGTGGAGCCGCCGCGCGACGCCGCCCATGGCGACATGGCCACCAACGCCGCGATGGTGCTCGCCAAGCCGGCCGGCATGCAGCCGCGCGCCATTGCCGAGACGCTGGCGGGCCGGCTCGCGACCGATCCGCGGGTCGCGACCGCCGAGGTCGCGGGACCGGGCTTTCTCAACCTCCGCCTCGCGCCCGTTTTGTGGCAGGGCATCGTCCGCGCCGTTCTCGGCGAGGGCCGCGATTTCGGCCGCTCCGCGATGGGGCAGGGAACCCGCGTCAACGTCGAATTCGTCTCGGCCAACCCGACCGGCCCGATGCATGTCGGCCATACCCGCGGCGCGGTCTTCGGCGACGCGCTGGCGAGCCTGCTCGACTTCGCCGGCCACGAGGTCACGCGCGAATACTACATCAACGACGGCGGCGCGCAGGTCGACGTTCTGGCGCGCTCCGCCTATGAGCGTTACCGCGAGGCCAACGGGCTCGATCCGGAGATCGCCGAGGGGCTCTATCCCGGTGACTACCTGATCCCGGTCGGCGAGGCGCTGAAGGCGAAATACGGCCGCGACCTGCTCGACAAGCCGGAGGCCGAGTGGCTGGCCGACGTGCGCGAATTCGCGACCGCCGAGATGATGGAGATGATCCGCGGCGATCTGGCGCTTCTCGGCGTCAGGATGGATGTCTTTTCGTCCGAAAAGGCGCTTTACGGCACCGGCAAGATCGAGGGCGCGATCGCGACCCTGCGCGGCTTGGGGCTGATCTACGAGGGCACGCTCGAGCCGCCGAAGGGCAAGCTGCCCGAGGATTGGGAGGAGCGCGAGCAGACGCTGTTCCGCTCCACCGCGCATGGCGATGACGTCGACCGGCCGGTGAAGAAGTCGGATGGAAGCTGGACCTATTTCGCGCCCGACATCGCCTATCACTACGACAAGGTGACGCGCGGCTACGACCAGCTCATCGACGTGCTCGGCGCCGACCACGGCGGCTATGTCAAGCGGCTGAAGGCGGTCGTCTCGGCGCTGTCGGACGGCAAGGTGCCGCTCGACGTCAAGCTGATCCAGCTCGTCAAGCTCTACAAGAACGGCGAGCCGTTCAAGATGTCGAAGCGCGCCGGGACCTTCGTGACCTTGCGCGACGTGGTCGAGCAGGCGGGCGCCGACGTCACGCGCTTCGTCATGCTGACCCGCAAGAACGACGCGCCCCTGGACTTCGATTTCGACAAGGTGCTGGAGCAGTCCAAGGACAACCCGGTCTGGTACGTGCAATACGCCCATGCCCGGGTCTGCTCGGTGCAGCGCAAGGCGGCGGCAGCGGGGATCGCGGCGGACGACGCGACGCTCGGCCAGGCGGATCTCGCGAAGCTCGCCCACGAGGCCGAGATCGGGCTGGCCAAGAAGATCGCCGAATGGCCGCGGCTGGTGGAGATCGCCGCGCGCGGGCACGAGCCGCACCGGGTGGCCTTCTACCTCTACGAACTGGCCTCCGAGCTTCATGCGCTGTGGAACCGCGGCAACGACGATGCGAGCCTGCGTTTCATCCAGGAGGGCGACGCGGCCACGTCTCAGGCCAAAATCGCCCTTGCGCGGGCTGCGGGCGTTGTCATTTCCGCCGGTCTTGCTATCCTTGGCGTGACCCCCGCGGAAGAAATGCGCTGACGAAGTGGCGCCGCCGCCGGGGCGAAGCAGGCAAGGCGCGGGCGGTCCCGGTCCGATCGGCGACGCGGCCCCGCGGTTGAGGCAGAGCATGGCGGAATCAGATTTCGATCATTTCGATGCCTATGACGCGCATCGCGTGCGCGAGCGTGCGCCTGTCCGGCGTGGCGGACGGGTCCAGGCATGGGTCAACGGTGCCGGCGCGGTCACGTCGGTGGCGCTGATCGTGGGGCTCGGGGTCTGGGGCTACAATCTCGCGGTGCGCGACGTGCAGGGCGTGCCGGTGATCCGCGCGCTCGAAGGGCCGGCGCGGATCGCGCCGGAGGATCCGGGCGGCGAGCTTGCGTTGCACCAGGGCATGGCCGTGAACGAGATCGCCGCCGACGGGACAGCGGGCGACCCGGCCGACCGGCTGCGGCTCGCGCCGCGCGTCGAGGGGCTGGCCGAGGCCGACCAGGCGATGGGCGCGCTGGCCGGCGCCAGGGCCGCCGACAGCGCCACTGCGGCACCCGTGCCCGACGGGACGGGCAGCGTGCTGCCCGCGCCCGACTTCGCCGAGGTGCGGCCGGATGAGCCCCTGCCGGACGGTCCGGTGGAGCCGATCGTCGAGCCGCTCGTCGCCGACATCGCCGCCGCGCCTGCGCCCTATGTCGCGCTGGACGTGATCTCTCCCGACATCGCCGGCGTGGCGCGCTCGCCGCGCCCGCTGCGTCGCCCCGGCAGCGCCGTCGAGTTCGAACGTGACGCGATGGCCGAAGCCGCCGCCGCGGCGGTGGCCGAGGCGCTGGCGTTGCCGCTGGCGCTCGACATTTCGGCCAGCGCGGTGCCCAGAGGCACGCAGCTCGTCCAGATCGGCTCCTATCCCGACGAGGCCGAGGCGCGGCTCGAATGGGACAAGGCGGCGGCCCGGTTCGGTGGCCTCATGCACGACAAGCGGCGGGTGATCGAGCCAGCCGAGAGCGGCGGGCAGCTCTTCTACCGGCTCCGGGTCGAGGGCTTCTCCGATCTCGACGACGCGCGCCGGTTCTGCGCCGCGCTCAAGGCCGAGAACGCGGAATGCGTGCCGGCCGCGGTGCGCTGATGGCGGCACGGGCTTCGGCCACGATCCTCGGACCGGAAGG
>JBFKMA010000058.1:0-10112 GCA_041630175.1 Albidovulum sp. | reverse complement strand
TGCATCTTGCGGGCGCCGACCTCCTCCTCGCCGACCCAGCCGATGCGCTTCAGCTCGTCGCCGAATTTCTTGCCGTCGTGGTCGGTGCGGTCATAGGCCCATTGCAGCTCGTGCTTGCCGGCGAAGACTCCGCTCGCGAGCATTGCCGGCGCGAAGCGCGTGCCCTCCTCGTTGGTCCAGTTCACCACGACGATCGGGTGCCTGGTCTTCACCCCGAGGTCGTTCATCGTGCGCACGCATTCCAGCGCGCCGAGCACCCCGAGCACGCCGTCGTATTTCCCGCCCGTTGGCTGGGTGTCGAGGTGCGAGCCCATATAGACCGGCAGCGCGTCCGGATCCTCGCCGGGGCGCGTGGCGAACATCGTGCCCATCCGATCGACGCCCATCGTCATCCCGGCCGCTTCGCACCACTTCTGGAACAGCGCCCTTCCCTTGGCGTCGTCGTCGGTCAGGGTCTGGCGGTTGTTGCCGCCCGCCACGCCGGGGCCGATCCTGGCCATCTCCATGATCGAATCCCAAAGGCGCGCGCCATCGATCCTGAGGTTCTCTCCGGGTGCGGGCATTTCCATCCTCCTGTCGGTGCGGTCGGGGTCTTGACGCCCCTTGCGGCGACTCGTTTTCTGACCATATGGTCAGGATTACGCTACACGCCCTGCCCCACCGGTCAACGGAATTCTTGACCGCATCACCGACCCCCGCGAAATCGGGCGAGGACCGGGCCGGGCGCGTGGGAATTGCCATTTGACCCTCCGGTCAAATACGCGCTAGCAGGGAAGAACCGGGCAAAGGAGACTTGCGTGAGCGACGGACAGCCTGCGGAGCGGCCGCTGACCCGCATTCAGCAGAAGAACCGCCAGACCATCCTCGAAGCGGCGCTCGAAGTGTTTTCGCAGCACGGCTTCCGCGGCGCGACGCTCGACCAGATCGCCGAGGTGGCGGGGCTGTCGAAGCCGAACCTGCTCTACTACTTCCCCTCCAAGGAAGCGATGCATGTCGAGCTTCTCTCTACGCTCATGGACACCTGGCTCGCCCCCCTGCGGGCGCTCGACCCCGAGGGCGATCCGGTCGAGGAGGTCATGGACTACGTGCGCCGCAAGCTCGAACTCAGCCGCGGCTTTCCCCGCGAAAGCCGGCTCTTCGCCAACGAGATCCTGCAGGGCGCGCCACGGATGGTGGCCGCACTCGAAGGCGAGTTGAAGGACCTGGTCGATGAAAAGGCCGCGATCCTGCGCGGCTGGGCGGATGCGGGGCGCATCGCCGACGTGCCGCCGCACCACCTGATCTTCTCGATCTGGGCGCTGACCCAGCACTATGCCGATTTCGACGTCCAGGTTCGCGCGGTGCTCGGCCCCGACCACGATCCCTATGCCGAGGCGCAGGGCTTCCTCGACACGCTCTTCCGCAAGCTGCTCGCGCCCTAGCGCAGCGGGTAGCGGTCGCCCTTCTGGTCGATCAGCAGCACGCGGGTGCCGTTGCGGACATAGAGATCGCAGCGCGAGAAGCCGTTGTCGAAATCGACGCAGACCGAGCCGTCCGGCTCGATCCGGTAGCGACCCTCGGCGCGGCCGCCGCTTTCATAGACATAGGCATAGGCCTCGCCCGGCCCGTATTCGGAATGTCCGCCGTCGTGGAAGCGCACCGCGTGCGTCAGGAGAAATGCCGCAAGCTCGCTCCGCGTGAAGGGCCTGTCGCCGGGCCGCATCGCCCAGCCCTCGGCGAAAGCCGGCAGGGCGAAGACGCAAGCGGCAAGGATCACGGCAGGTCTCAAGGGCTCGTCCCCCTCTCCGCCGGCCGGGAGACGCCGGCGGGGAGAGGGGAGCACGGGCGGCGGCCCGGTGTCAAATCGCCATCGGGTGAGACCCTATTCCGCCGCCTGCGCCAACGGGTTGTTCGGATGGGTCGTCCAGTTGGCATAGGGCCCGACCTTGCGGCCGGTGCGCGGGTCGGTTTCGCCGAGGGGCAGTTCCCGCATCGTGATGCAGGTCTCGACCGGGCAGACGTCGATGCAGAGGTTGCAGGCGACGCATTCCTCGTCGATCACGCTGAAGGTGCGGTCCTCGCCCATCGCGATCGCCTGGTGCGAAGTGTCCTCGCAGACGGCGTAGCAGCGGCCGCACTTGATGCAGAGCTCCTGGTCGATCTCGGCCTTCGTCACGTAGTTGAGGTTCAGATACTGCCAGTCGGTGACGTTCGGCACCGCGCGGCCGACGAGTTCCGACGTCGAGGTGAAGCCCTTCCCATCCATGTATTCCGACAGGCCCGAGATCATCTCCTGCACGATCTTGAAGCCGTAGGTCATCGCCGCGGTGCAGACCTGCACGTTGCCGGCGCCGAGCGCCATGAACTCGGCCGCGTCGCGCCAGGTGGTGATGCCGCCGATGCCGGAGATCGGCAGTCCCGCCGTCTCGCCATGCCGGGCGATTTCCGAGACCATCGACAGCGCGATCGGCTTCACCGCCGGGCCGCAATAGCCGCCATGCGCTCCCTTGCCGTCGATCGAGGGCTCGGGGCTGAACGTGTCGAGATTGACGCTGGTGATCGAGTTGATCGTGTTGATGAGACTCACCGCGTCGGCGCCGCCGCGCCTGGCGGCCTCGGCCGGTTTGCGGATATCGGTGATGTTGGGCGTGAGCTTGACGATGCAGGGCATGCGGCTGTGGCTCTTCACCCAGCGCGCCACCATCTCGATATAGTCCGGCACCTGGCCCACCGCCGAGCCCATGCCGCGCTCGCTCATCCCGTGCGGGCAGCCGAAGTTCAGTTCCACCCCGTCGGCCTCGGTGTCCTCGACCGCGGCGAGGATCGCTTTCCAGGCCGCCTCCTCGCAGGGCACCATGAGCGACACGACGAGCGCCCGGTCGGGCCAGTCGCGCTTGACCTGCTTGATCTCGCGCAGGTTCACCTCGAGCGGCCGGTCGGTGATCAGTTCGATATTGTTGAGGCCGAGAAGCCGCCGGTCCGCCCCCCAGATCGCGCCGTAGCGCGGGCCGTTGACGTTGACGACGGGCGGACCCTCGGCGCCAAGCGTCTTCCAGACGACGCCGCCCCAGCCCGCCTCGAAGGCGCGGCGGACGTTGTATTCCTTGTCCGTCGGCGGCGCCGAGGCCAGCCAGAACGGATTGGGGGATTTGATCCCGATGAACGTGCTTGTCAGATCGGCCATGGGTTGCTTACTCCCTTGATATGTTCATATGCCGCCGGCGGAGCCGCCCACGGTGCAGTCCGCGGAGCCCTGCGCCGAGACGCGGCACACCTGCGTGAAGCTCTTCCAGACCCGCGACTCGGCAATGTCCGCGCCGCTCCTGGAGTCGATGCCGGTGACGTAGACCAGAACGCCGATCGCGAAGAGCGGCGGATGGGCCGCGATCTCGGCCAGATAGCGGCAGTCGAACTGCAGTTTCGGCCGCAGCACCAGCATCGCCGAAGCCGTCTGCCCCTTCTCCACGCGGCTGGAGAACAGGCCGCCGACGATCGAGGCGAGCGGGATGTCCCGGAACAGTTTGACCCCCGGCACGAAGGCGAACGCGTCGTCCAGCGCCGGTCGACCGGCATGCAGGCTCGCTCCGCGCGGCCGAAAGCTGGTCACCTGCAACTGGTCCACGTCGACCCGCATCGGGATGGCGGCCTCGTTGGTCATGGACAGCGCGCCAAGCATGGGCAGTTCCATGACGGCGACCTCGCGGGGTTCGTCGGCACAGAAGGCGGCGAAGTCGCGCCCGTCCTCCATCCGCGGCACGCTGCCGTTGCCGAGCGTCAGGCTCAGCGACCCGCGCACATCCGCGCGCATCATCGCGGCGGCGCCCGACACCTCCGCCTCGGTCTTCGGAAACAGCGTCGTCCATTCGTAGAGCACCCAGCCACCCCCCACGAGGATTCCGGCGGCGGCCGCCAGGTTCCTCAGGGCCTCGGTCAGGTCTTTGAACGACACGCATGCCTCCGCAGCCTCTATCCCATGAGGGCCAAGTGGATATCCTCCGCCGCGTCGCGGCCCTCGGCGACGGCGGTGACGGTCAGGTCGTCGCCGCCGCTGGCGCAGTCGCCCGCCGCCCAGATACCGGAGAGAGAGGTGCGCCCCGCCCCGGTCACGGCGATCTTGCCGCCCTCGATCTTCAGCCCCTCGGGCGCGCCCCGAAGCGTCTGGCCGATGGCCTTCATCACCTGGTCGGCCCTGAGCCGGAAGGTCTCGGACGAGAGCGTCAGGCCGCTCGGCCCGTCCGCAGTATAGGCGAATTCGACCTCCTGCGCAGCGCCGTTGCCGATCACCCGGACAGGGGCGGCGTTGTGGATGATGCGGACCCCGACCGCGGTCGCGTGTTCCTGTTCGTGGTCCGAGGCCGACATCCTCTCGCGCCCGCGCCGGTAGACGATGGTGACGTTCTCGGCGCCGAGCAGCTTCGACTGCACGGCCGCGTCCACCGCCGTCATGCCGCCGCCGATCACCACCACGTCGCGGCCGATGGCCAGCTTCGACTTGTCCTCGGCCTGGCGCAGTTCGGCGATGAAATCGACGGCGTTGAGGACGTTCTCGAGATCCTCCCCGTCGGCCCGAAGCGCGTTCACCCCGGCAAGGCCGATGGCCAGCACCACCGCGTCATGGGCCTTGGCGAGGCCGTCGAGCGTCAGCCCCTTCCCCAGTGCCTCGCCATTCCTGACCTGGATGCCGCCGATCTGCAGAAGCCAGTCGACCTCGGCCTGGGCGAAGCCCTCCGGGGTCTTGTAGCTCGCGATGCCGTATTCGTTGAGTCCGCCGGCCCTGGGGCGCGGGTCGAACACCGTGACGTCATGGCCCTTCATCGCCAGCCGGTGCGCCGCCGCGAGACCGGCCGGACCGGCGCCGACCACCGCCACCGTCTTGCCGGTGGGTTCGGCGCGGGTGAAGGGATGCACGCCCTTCGCCATCAGCGTATCCGTCGCGTAGCGCTGCAGGCGCCCGATCTCGACGGGCTTGCCCTCGGCCACCTCGCGCACGCAGACCTCCTCGCAAAGCTGCTCGGTCGGGCAGACGCGCGCGCACATGCCGCCGAGGATGTTCTGCGAAAAGATTGTCTTCGCCGCCGCCTCGGGCGTGCCGGTCGCGATCTGGCGGATGAAGAGCGGAATGTCGATCGCGGTCGGGCAGGCCGTCATGCAGGGCGCGTCGTGGCAGAAATAGCAGCGGTCGGCGGCCACACGCGCCTCGTGCGCGTCATAGCGCGGCGCGATGTCGGAGAAGTTGCGGGCATAGTTCTCCGCCCCGAGTCGCCCGGAAACGATGCCCGGTGTGAGCTGGCTGTTGGTCATGGACGGCCTCCCTGATCCGTTCTTGCCGAAAATGCTGCCATCGAATCATTTTTTTATCAACTGGTAAATTTTTTGACCGCCGGGTGGCGCACCCTGCCGTCCGCACGGGAAATCCTCCGGGAAAGTCCCGCTTTCCACGGCCCGACCAAGCGCGTATAAGCGGCCAGATAGCAAGGTCCGCGCAGACAAAGACGGGCCCCGGACAGGACCGATCGAGGACATCGATGACAAAACCTTCCCATGAGAGCGACGTCGCCTTCATCGAGGCGCTCGCCGAACTGCTGAACAAGAACGGCCTCGCGGAAATCAGCGTGAAGCGCGAATTCGGCGAGAATGACCGGATGAACGTCACGGTGACGAAATACGCCGCCCAGGCTCCGGCGCCCGCCGCGCCTTCCGCCCCGGCGCCCGTTGCAGCCGCCGCGCCGGCCGCCGCCGCGGCCCCGGCGCCTGCCGCCGCCGCCGCCCCCGCCGATCCGGCCAGCCATCCGGGCGCGGTGATCTCGCCGATGGTCGGCACCGCCTATCTTTCGCCGGAACCGGGCGCCGACCCGTTCATCACGATCGGCGCGCAGGTCAAGGAAGGCCAGACCGTCCTGATCGTCGAGGCGATGAAGACGATGAACCACATCCCCGCGCCGCGCGCCGGAACCGTCAAGCGCATCCTCGTCGAGGATGGTAGCCCCGTCGAATACGGCGCGCCGCTTCTCATCATCGAGTGAGGCGCTGATGTTCGAGAAAATCCTCGTCGCCAACCGTGGCGAAATCGCGCTTCGTGTGATCCGCGCCTGCCGCGAGATGGGCATCCGCTCGGTCGCGGTGCATTCGACGGCCGATGCCGACGCGATGCACGTGCGCATGGCCGACGAATCCGTCTGCATCGGCCCGAACCCCTCGTCGCAGAGCTATCTCTCGGTCGCGGCGATCATCTCGGCCTGCGAGATCACCGGGGCGCAGGCGATCCATCCGGGCTACGGCTTCCTCAGCGAGAACGCCAATTTCGTTCAGGCGCTCGAGGATCACGGCATCACCTTCATCGGCCCGACCGCGGAGCATATCCGCATCATGGGCGACAAGATCACCGCCAAGGACACGATGAAGAAGCTCGGCGTGCCCTGCGTGCCCGGCTCGGAGGGCGGCGTGGCCGACGTGGCTTCGGCCAAGAAGGTCGCCAAGGAGATCGGCTATCCGGTCATCATCAAGGCCACCGCCGGCGGTGGCGGGCGCGGCATGAAGGTGGCGCGCGACGAAAGCGAGCTCGAGATCGCCTTCCGCACCGCCCGGTCAGAGGCCAAGGCCGCCTTTGGCAACGACGAGTGCTATATCGAGAAATATCTACAGAAGCCGCGCCATATCGAGATCCAGGTCTTCGGTGACGGCAAGGGCAAGGCGGTGCATCTGGGCGAGCGCGACTGCTCGCTGCAGCGCCGCCACCAGAAGGTCTTCGAGGAGGCCCCGGGCCCGGTGATCGACGCCGCGACACGCGCGAAGATCGGCAAGACCTGCGCCGACGCGGTCGCCAAGATCAACTATATCGGCGCCGGCACGATCGAATTCCTCTACGAGGACGGCGAGTTCTACTTCATCGAGATGAACACCCGCCTTCAAGTCGAGCATCCGGTGACCGAGGCGATCTTCGGCGTCGACCTCGTGCGCGAACAGATCCGGGTGGCCGAGGGCTATCCGCTCTCGTTCAGCCAGGAAGACCTCGAGGTCAACGGCCACGCGATCGAGGTCCGGATCAACGCCGAGAAGCTGCCGAATTTCTCGCCCTGCCCCGGCAAGATCACCCAGTATCATGCGCCGGGTGGTCTCGGCGTCCGGATGGATTCGGCGCTCTATGACGGCTATTCGATCCCGCCCTATTACGACAGCCTGATCGGCAAGCTCATCGTTCACGGCCGCGACCGGCCCGAGGCGCTGGCGCGGCTGAAGCGGGCGCTGTCGGAGCTCATCGTCGACGGCATCGACACCACGGTGCCGCTCTTTCACGCGCTCCTGCAGGAGCCGGACATCCAGACCGGGAACTACTCGATCCACTGGCTGGAAAAGTGGCTGGCGAAGGAATTCGGCTGACCGGCCAGCGTGGCCGCGGGGCGCGGCCATGCTGACGCCCGAACAGATGCTCGCGGGCTATGCACGGGGCATCTTCCCGATGGCCGAATCCCGCGACCGCGACGACCTGCACTGGGTCGATCCGCGGCTTCGCGGGATCATGCCGCTGGACGGGTTCCACATGTCGCGGTCGCTGGCTCGGGCGATCCGGCGCGGGGACTACGCGATCAGGACCGACTCTGCCTTCCCCGAAGTGGTCCAGTTCTGCGCCGCGCGGGACGAGACCTGGATCAACGCGCCGCTCCTCGCGCTTTACGACGCGCTCCATGCCCGCGGTCATGCCCGTTCGCTGGAGGTCTGGCAGGACGGCGCGCTGACCGGCGGCGTCTTCGGCGTGACGCTCGGCGCCGCCTTCTTCGGCGAAAGCATGTTCTCGCGCCGCACCGATGCCTCGAAGATCGCGCTCGCCTATCTGGTGGACCGGCTACGGCAGGGCGGCTTCACGCTCTTCGACACGCAGTTCCTGACACCGCATCTCGCCTCGCTCGGCGGGATCGAGATCCCCCGCGCGGTCTATCGCGCGCGGCTGGCCGAGGCCCTGGAACGCGACGCCGACTTCACGGCCCCCGCGGTCCCCACGCCTCACTCGCTCTTGCAGCGCATGACCCAGACATCGTAGCGCGGATCGTCGAGCGCCGAGAGCGCCGGGCTCGACGCGATCATCCAGCCGTCGAACACCGTGCCGCCGGTGGCATCGTCAGTGATCACGAGATGGGCGTAGGCGTTCGAGGACGGGTCCTGCACCGGATAGCGGCAATCTCCGAGCGTCACGGCCAGCCGTCCGAACATTTGCGTCTCGCCGCTCGCCAACTCGATATCCGTCGTGGTGCCGGCCACCTTGTCGAGCCCGCGCAGCACCGCGCCTGGCGCGCTCGCCACTTCCTGCGCCGTCGCCGCGCCCGCGAAGGCAAGCGCCGCCAGAATCATCCAGCCGGATTTCATGGCGCCGAGGTCTCCGCCACGTCGTCACCGCCGCCCACGAATTTCATCATCAGCGCGATAACGCTGACCGCTCCTTGCGTGTTCTCGATCTCGGCCCCCGGCTCCAGATCCACCGGGCTGCCGCCCGGCTGGATCTCGACGAAGGCGCCGCCGAGAAGCCCTTCGGAGGCGATGATCGCGGAACTGTCGTCGGGCACCGCCACGCCGTTCCTCACGGTGAATTTCGCGTCCGCGAAAAAGGTCTGCGGGTTCAGCGCCAGTTCGGTGACGCTGCCGACCTTGACTCCGGCCATGCGCACGTCGGTGCCCACGGTGATGCCCTCGACCGAACGGAAGCTCGCGGCCAGCTGGTAGCTGTCGGTGGCGCGCCTGATCCCCTCGCCGTCACCGGCGAAGACAAGAAAGCCCAAGGCCACGGCCAGAACGCCCGCACCGGTCAGGACCTCTGTGACGTTCTCGGCCATCCGTTATTCCGGGCTCCAGGCCTCGTAATCGCGCCGCTCGACCGGCTCGGCCCGGCGGATCGAGCCGGCGGGCATATAGGCGAAGGCGGTGCCGGTGAGGTTGGCCTCGTGCGGCTTTTCCCAAGGCTTGTGCTTCAGCGCGGCCTTGGTGGGCGGCTCGTCCCAGGTGAAATGCAGCCAGCCGTGCCAGTCGGGGCTGATCCGGCTCGCCTCGGATTCGCCGTTGTAGATCACCCAGCGCCTTTTGCCGTCGCGGGTCTGGTAGAAGATATTGCCCTGAGCGTCTTCGCCGACCTTCACGCCCTTGCGCGCAGTGAAAATCTGGGTGCCGAGCGTCTGGCCGTTCCACCAGGTCAACAGGCGCAGCAGGAATTTCATGGGCAACCTCCGGGCAAATCTGCCCCCCTTATAGCGCAGGCAGGGGCAAGGTCCAGAGCCAAGGCTCCGGAACCAAGCGTGTGTCAAAAGCCTTGGATCACCCGGCCGTCGCGGCCTTCTCGCCCTTCGAGTCGGCGTGGATCAGAAGCGGCTTGGCGCCGGAATCGACCGCCTCCTCGTTGACCACCACTTCCTCGACCGAGGTCAGGCCCGGCAGTTCGAACATGGTGTCGAGAAGGATGTCCTCCATGATCGAGCGGAGGCCGCGCGCGCCGGTCTTGCGCCGGATCGCGCGCTTGGCGATCGCGGTCAGCGCGTCGGAGGTGAAGGTGAGCTTGACGCCTTCGAGGTCGAAGAGCCGCTGATACTGCTTCACGAGCGCGTTCTTCGGCTCGGTCAGGATCGTGACCAGCGCGTCCTCGTCGAGATCGGTCAGCGTCGCGATCACCGGCAGGCGGCCGACGAATTCGGGGATCAGGCCGAACTTCAAGAGGTCCTCCGGCTCCAGCTCCTTGAAGAGCTCGCCGACGTTGCGGGATTCCGGATCCTTGACCTCGGCGCCGAAGCCGATGGCCGAGCCCTTGCCGCGCTGCGCGATGATCCGCTCGAGCCCGGAAAACGCGCCGCCGCAGATGAAGAGGATGTTCGTGGTGTCCACCTGCAGGAATTCCTGCTGCGGATGCTTCCGGCCGCCCTGCGGCGGCACCGAGGCCACGGTGCCTTCCATGATCTTCAGAAGCGCCTGCTGCACGCCCTCGCCGGAGACGTCGCGGGTGATCGAGGGATTTTCCGACTTGCGGGTGATCTTGTCGACCTCGTCAATGTAGACGATGCCGCGCTGCGCCCGGTCGACCTGGAAGTTGCAGGCGCGCAGCAGCTTGAGGATGACACTCTCCACGTCCTCGCCGACATAGCCCGCCTCGGTAAGCGCGG
>JBFKMA010000057.1:0-10138 GCA_041630175.1 Albidovulum sp. | reverse complement strand
TCAGACGGAAAGACACGTGACCGAGTCCAAGGCCCCCGAAAAGAGCCTCTTCGAGGCGCCGCCGATCGCCGAGCAGGAGCGGATGGTGGAGGCGATCCTCTTCGCCTCGACCGATCCGGTGACGGTGGCTGAGCTCGAGGCGCGGATGCCGCATGGCTGCGACCCGGCCGAGGCGCTGGTGCATCTGCGAAAGCGCTACGAGGGCCGGGGCGTGCGTGTCGTCAAGGTCGGGGATGCCTGGGCGATGCGCACCGCGCCCGATCTCGGCTTCCTGATGCAGAAGGAGACGGTGGAGACCCGCAAGCTCAGCCGCGCGGCGATCGAGACGCTGGCGATCATCGCCTACCACCAGCCCGCCACGCGCGCCGAGATCGAGGAGATTCGCGGCGTGGCCGTGAGCCGCGGCACCGTGGACCAGCTTCTGGAACTGGAATGGATCCGCTTCGGCCGCCGCCGCATGACGCCGGGGCGGCCGGTGACCTATGTCGTCACGCAGACGTTCCTCGATCATTTCGGCCTGGAATCCGCGCGCGACCTGCCGGGGCTGAAGGAACTCAGGGCCGCGGGGCTGCTCGACAGCCGGCCGCTGCCGGGAGCGGCCATCACGCCCGACGAAGAGGCCGAGGATCAGATCGGCCAGAGCGAGCTTTTCGAGGATTGAGCAGGACAGCCATGAACATCGACAGACTTATCCGCATGATCGTCAACATGGTCACGCGGCGCGCGGTCAATGCCGGGATCGACAAGGGCATCGCCCTCGCGACGCGGGGCGGCAAGGCCCGGGGCGCGGCGGCGGAGAAGGGCGGAGCGCAGGCGCGGGACGCGCGGGCGCTCGCCAAACGTGCGCGGCAGGCGGCGAAGATCACGCGGCGGCTCGACCGGTAGCGCCGCACCCGTTCGGCCGCGCCGGGGTCAGCCGGCGCGGAAGTGCTTCGACAGCTTCAGCCCCTGGCCCTGGTAGTTCGACGCGATTCCCGCGCCGTACATCCGCTCGGGCCGGGCCGCCATGCGCTCGTAGACGAGCCGCCCGACAACCTGGCCGTGCTCCAGCACGAAGGGCGCCTCGTGGCAGCGCACTTCAAGCACGCCGCGCGATCCCGAGCCGCCGGCCGCGGCCCAGCCGAAACCCGGATCGAAGAAGCCCGCGTAATGCACCCGGAACTCGCCGACCATGGCGAGGTAGGGCGCCATCTCGGCGGCGTAGTCGGCGGGGATGGTCACGGCTTCGCGGCTGACGAGGATGTAGAAGGCGTCGGGGTCGAGAATGATCCGGCCGTCGCGGGTGCGCACGTCCTCCCAGAACTCCTCGGGCGCGTAATGGCCGATCCGGTCGAGGTCGATGACCCCGGTATGGGGCTTGGCGCGGTAGCCGACGAGATCGCCTTCGGCCGGCTTCAGATCGACGGAGAACCCGAGACCTTCGGAAATCAGCGCCTCGCCGCTGACCAGCCGCTCCGCCTCGTGGAGCTGCCTGAGTTCGGCGTCGGTAAGCACCGCCTGGCCGCTGCGGAATCGGATCTGGTTGAGCCGCATCCCCGGCCGCACGAGGACCGAGAACGAGCGGGGGCAGATCTCGGCGTAGAGGCTGCCGCGGTAACCATCTGGAATCCGGTCGAATTCCTCGCCGCCATCGGCGATGGTGCGGGTCAGGAGATCGAGGCGGCCGGTCGAGCTTTTCGCATTGGCGACGGCGGTCACGCCCTTCGGCAGCGCGAGCCGCTCCATCAGCGGGACCACGTAGACGCAGCCCTTCTCGAGGACCGCGCCCTCGCTCAGATCGACGCGGTGCATCTCGAACTCGGCGATGCGCTCGGCGACGGTGCGGCCCTTGCCGGCGAGGAACGAGGCGCGGACGCGGTAAGCGACGGTGCCAAGCCTGAGATCGAGGCTCGCCGGCTGGATCTGGGCCTCGGCAACGGGCGTCTCGGCGGCGATCTGGCCGTCCGCGATCATCCCCCTCAGCGCGCCGTCGGCGAGCACGCCGGTTCCCCAAGCCCGTCCGGTCATGTCCTGCCCCTCGATAGGCGAACGCCCACCCCGGTGAAGGGGTGGGCGTTTCGATGATGGTCGGGCCGGTGAGATTCGAACTCACGACCTTCCGCCCCCCAGACGGACGCGCTAACCAGGCTGCGCCACGGCCCGACGCCGCGGTGTATAGGCCGATTGCGGGGGTGGGGGCAAGCGCCAAAACGCAGGCCGGTGCGGCGGGAAGGCTGGATCACGGTGGACGGTCAGCCGCGCGGGGTGCCGTCGCTTCGCGACAGCCGCTCCCTGAACGCGACGAGCCGCTCATAGACCGATTTCAGGTCGGATTTCCGATCGTTGAGCCGTCGCGCGTCCATGGCGCGAAGCAGCGCCGCGGGATGGCGCTGCCGCGCCGCCTCGGGCGCCTGTGCCGGTCGGTCGCTGTCTGGTTCCGAACGGGCTCCGAGCGGATGGACATTGCCGTTGCCGCCCCTCGGCAGCGTCGGCACGTCGACCTCCATCGGCGCTTCGGGCGCCGGTTCCTTCGGATGTGCGCGCGCGCGCTCAGCCGCGGCGAAGAGGTCGTCCACGACGGTCACGTCGATATCCTTCGGCTTGGGAGGAACCCGGTCCTGCGCCGCGGCCGCTTCCGTGGGCTGGGGCCGGGGTTCTGGCATGTCGGCGGGCACTGTCCCGGGCGCGGTCGGCTCGGCGCCGGGCTGTGTCAGGTCGACCTTCGACAGGCCCGCGACATGGCGCACGCCCTGTTCCTTGAGAATCTTCTGCACGCCGCGGATCGTCAGGCCGTCTTCATGCAGAAGCCGCTTGATTCCTCCGAGGAGCGCGAGGTCGTTCGGCCGGTAATACCGCCGCCCGCCGGCACGCTTGACGGGGCGGACCTGTGAAAAGCGGCTCTCCCAGAAACGCAGCACATGCGCCGGCGTTTCCAGAATCTCGGAGACTTCGCTGATGGTCCGGAACGCCTCAGCCGATTTCTCCATGCCTGCGCGCCTCAGCTCTTGTTGCCGGCGGCGACGCGATCTTTCATCAGATGCGACGGACGGAAGGTCAGCACGCGGCGCGGATGGATCGGAACCTCGTCGCCGGTCTTGGGGTTGCGCCCGATCCGGGCGGCCTTGTCGCGCACCGAGAACGTGCCGAAGGACGATATCTTCACCGTCTCGCCGCTGACCAGCGCGTCCGACATGTGCTGCAGCACGCCCTCGACCAACTGCGCGGATTCATTGCGAGAAAGACCGACCTCGCGGAACACCGCTTCGCTCAGATCCATTCGCGTTAAGGTCTTGTCGCTCATGTCGTCCCCCCGGGATGTTCGGGAAGGAGGATGATGGGTTTGAAAACCCAAGTCAATATCAATGACTTGGATGGGGGTTTTCAAGCAAGGATTCACCAGCGCAGGACGACGGATCCCCAGCTCAATCCACCACCGATCGCCTCGGCGACGATCAGATCGCCTTCCTTGATCTGGCCGCGCGCCTTGCCGACCGACATCGCCAGCGGAATCGAGGCCGCCGAGGTATTGCCGTGGTCCTGCACGGTCACCACGACTCGCTCCATCGGCACCTGCATCCGCTGCGCGGTGGCGCCGATGATGCGCAGATTGGCCTGATGCGGCACGATCCAGTCCACGTCGCCGCCCGTCAGCCCGACCTTGTCGAGCGCGGCATGCGCGGTCTCGGCAAGCTTCTCGACCGCGTGGCGGAAGACCTGGTTGCCCTGCATCCTGAGATGCCCCGCCGTGCCGGTCGCCGAGACGCCGCCATCGACATAGAGCAGGTCCTTGTAGGCGCCGTCGCTGTGGAGATCGGTCGCGAGGATGCCGCGATCGGCCGTGGTGCCGCCCCCCTCGGTCGCTTCGAGCACCACCGCCCCCGCACCGTCGCCGAAGAGCACGCAGGTCGCGCGATCCTCGAAATCGAGGATGCGGCTGAAGGTTTCGGCGCCGATCACCAGCACGCGCTTCGCCTGGCCCGACAGGATCAGCGCGTTGGCGTTGGAGAGCGCGAAGACGAAGCCGGCGCAGACCGCCTGCACGTCGAAGGCAAAGCCCTTCTTCATGCCGATCTTCGCCTGCACCATGGTCGCGGCCGAGGGGAAGGTCAGGTCCGCCGTCGATGTCGCGACGATGAGCGCGTCGAGATCGGCCGCCGTCATTCCGGCATCGGCCAGCGCCGCCTCGGCCGCCTTGGCGCCGAGATCCGATGTCATCTCGCCATCCGCGGCGAAGTGGCGGCGCTCGATCCCTGTGCGGCTGCGGATCCAATCGTCGGTAGTGTCGATGCGCGCCTCGAATTCCGAATTGGGAACGACGCGCGCCGGCAGATAATGCCCGACGCCCCGGACCACGGCACGAATTGTCATTGGGAGGTTCCGATCTTTGCGCCCGCCACTGCGGCATCCTGCCCCGCCTGCGCGGCGGAGGCAACCCGCGCGGCGAGCCGTTCCTGATAGCCTGACCTGGCAAGCCGGAAGGCGAGCTTGATCGCCGCCGAAACGCCGGTCGCATCGGCGGAGCCGTGCGACTTCACCACCGTCCCGTTCAGCCCGAGGAAGACCCCGCCGTTCTGCCGGCGCGGGTCGATGCGCTGCCGCAGCCGCCTGAGCGAGCCGAGCGCCAGGAGCGCGCCGATGCGCGAGAGAATGCCAGAAGCAAAGGTCTCGCGCAGGAAGTCGCCGACGAGCTTGGCGGTGCCCTCGCCGGTCTTGAGCGCGATGTTGCCGGTGAAGCCGTCGGTCACGATCACGTCGACGCGCGTCGACGGCAGGTCGCCGCCCTCGACGAAGCCGACATAGTCGAAGGCGGCGCTCTCGGTCGCGGCCATGATCAGGTCCTGCGCGGTCTTGAGTTCGGCGCGGCCCTTGTGTTCCTCGGTGCCAACGTTGAGAAGCCCGATTCGCGGCCGCTGGATCCCGAGGCCGTTCCGCGCATAGGCGGCGCCCATCAGCGCGTATTGCAGGAGGTCGGGCGCGTCGGCCTTGATGTCGGCGCCGACGTCGAGCATCAGGTTGAAGCCGCCGGGATTGCGCGAGGGCCAGAGACAGGCGATCGCCGGGCGGTTCACGCCGGGAAGCCTCCTGAGCCGGATCACCGACAGCGCCATCAGCGCGCCGGTATTGCCGCAGCTCACCGCGGCGGTGGCCTCGTGGTTGCGGACGCTCTCGATCGTGGACCACATCGAGGTGCCGGCACCGCTGCGCATGACCTGGCTCGGCTTGTCGTCCATCGTGACGACACCCGCGGCATGGCGGACCGTGCAGCGCCCGGCCAGCTCGGCGCGCTTGGCGACGAGGCCCGCAAGCTCGTCTTGCGGGCCGTGCACGATGAATTCGATCTCGGGGTTCTTCGCGGCGGCATCGGCCATGCCGGCGACCACCGCGGCCGGGCCGCGGTCGCCGCCCATCGCGTCAACGGATATGACGATACGGCCCGAAGCCCCTTCCTTCAGGTCTTCGGGCTGCGGATCGTGCTCTGCCGGCATGTTTGTGCTCGGTCAGGACGCGGCCTCAGGCCGCGTCTTCGTCCAGGTCGACCTCGGCGGTCTGCGCGACGACTTCGCGGTCAGCGTAGTGACCGCAGGCGCCGCAGACGTGGTGCGGGCGCTTCAGCTCGCCGCAGTTCGGACATTCGTTCGGATTCGCGGCGACCAGGGCATCGTGGGCGCGGCGCATGTTGCGGCGGGACCGCGTGACTCGGTTCTGAGGGACAGCCATGTCTCAACCTCGGGCTATATGGGGCAGCGCCCCTGTTTTTCCTGGGGTTTCGACACATGGCAACCACGAAGCAACCGGTGCGAACCCAACGTTCAAGCGAGGCCGGGAACATACTGCGATTCTGACCGGGCGCAAGTGTTTTCTGGCGCTTTTCCGGCAGGATCGGCTCCCGGGCAACTCACTCCTTGCCGCCGGTCTTCTTCATCAGATCGGCGAGCCCGGCGAAAGGCTTCAACGCCTCGTCCTCGAGCGGTTCCGCGCCCGGCTCGGTGAAGCGCGTGGCGCCAAGCTGGGCGCCCTCGGCGCGGGGATAGAGCGGCAGGGCGAGCGTGAGCGCCTCGGTCAGCACCGCGCCCGCGTCGATCACGGCGAGCAGCGGCTCGGCGCTGTCGTCCTCGGGCATCTCGACCTCCTCGCCCTCGGGTTCGGGCATATCGGCGAGGTAGCGGCGCGTCACCGCCTCCTCGATCCGCGTCGTGACCGGGGCGAGGGTGATCACGCAGGGCTGGGTGACCGTGGCGCCGAGCGTGGCCTCCAGCACCCAGTCGCCGCGCCCCTGCGGGCGCAGCTCGCCCCGGAACCGGAGCTTGTCGACGGCGACGATCCCGAGTTGCTCGGCAATCCGCCGACGCATGTCGGGATCCGGGCTCAGATCGAAGCGGGTGGCCTTGCGGGCGGCGAGGTCGGCCACGCGGTAAGGATGCGAGTAGGCGGTGGGGTCGGATGTCATGGCGCGAGTTCCTGTTGCAGGCCAGGGGCGGCGGATCGCGGCGGCTTCGTCCTTGAAGGAGGGCGCCAGCTTGTTGTAAGCCCGATAAAAGGCTCGTGGCGGCATGGCAAGAGGGTGGTATGGGTAGTCTCGGTTCCGGGGTGCGGCGCGGCTTGGGCCTGCTCGCGCTGATCTTCCTCTCCGCCTGCACGGCGCTTTACCAGAATCACGGCTACGTGCCGCGCGACGAGGAGCTCGCCAGGATCGAAGTTGGCGAATCGACGCGCGAGACGGTTGCCCGCGCGGTCGGGCGCCCGAGTTCGACCGGACTGCTCACCGGCGCCGCCTGGTACTATGTCGGCAGCCGCTTCCGCCATTATGGCGCCCGCGCGCCGCAGGAGATCGACCGCCAGGTCGTGGCGATCAGCTTCGACGAGGCCGGCACGGTCGAGAATGTCGAGCGCTTCGGGCTCGAGAACGGGCAGGCGGTGGTCCTGTCGCGCCGCGTCACCGACAGCAACATCAAGGGGCTGGGCTTCCTGCGCCAGCTGCTCGGCAATATCGGCAATATCAGCGCCGGGCAGGTCCTGGACCAGAACTGACCCGGCGTCGGGGGTCATTCCTTCGGCCGGTGATCGAGCGCCACGCCGTTGATGCAGTAGCGCAGGCCCGTCGGTTTCGGCCCGTCGGGAAAGACATGGCCGAGATGGGCGTCGCAGGCGGAGCAATGGACCTCGGTGCGGCGCATGAACCAGCTGCGATCCTCGGCCTCGCCGACCGCATCCGCCGAGAGCGGCCTGTCGAAGCTCGGCCAGCCGGTGCCGGAATCGAACTTGGCCTCCGCGTCGAACAGCGCCTGTCCGCAGCAGACGCAGTGAAAGGTGGCCGGGCCTTTCGGGAAGTCGTCATGGGTGAAGGCGCGTTCGGTCGCGTGCTTGCGCGTCACCCGAAAGGCGAGGTCGGAAAGCTGGGCGCGCCAGTCTTCGTCGGGTTTGCGGATCTTTTCGGCCATGGACGCCTCCCAATCTGTTTTCATTCCGCCGCGAAACCGGGCTAGAAGCAGTCTCAGCCGAATGTAGGGCAGGGGTGTCCCTGCGCCAAGCCGGAGAGCGCCGAAAATGCAGCCGCTGCAACGGGGCCGATACCTGGTGCGCCAGGCCCGGACCGCCGGGGATCTCGACCGCGCGCAGGCGCTGCGCTGGCGGGCGTTCCGTGCCGTGCCCGAAAGGGGCGATGGCCGGGATGCCGACGGCTTCGATTCGATCTGCCAGCACATGCTGATCGAGGATGCCAGATCCGAGGCGCTCGTCGCCACGTTCCGCATCCTGCTTCTGGCGGGGGGCGGCGAGATTGGCCGCAGTTACGCCGCGCAGTTCTACGATCTAGTGCCCCTGGCAGGCATTCAGGCGCCGATGCTTGAACTCGGCCGGTTCTGCGTCGATCCCGGGCGCCACGATCCCGACATCCTGCGGCTCGCCTGGGCGGCGCTCACGGCCGTCGTCGATGCCGAGGGCGTGGGGCTGCTCTTCGGCTGCTCGTCCTTCCAGGGAACGGATGCGGAGGCCTATCGCGACGCCTTCGCGCTGCTCGGCGCGCGGCACGTGGCGCCGATGCGCTGGCGGCCGCGGGTCAAGGCACCGGAGGCGATCCGCTTCGCCGAGCGGCCGGGGGCGCATCCGCCCGATCCGCGGCAGGCGCTGCAGGCCATGCCGCCACTTCTGAGGAGCTATGTCGCGATGGGCGGCTGGGTCAGCGATCACGCCGTCATCGACCGCGATCTCGGCACGCTGCACGTGTTCACGGGACTCGAGGTCGGAGACGTGCCGGCGGCGCGGGCGCGGGCGCTGAGGCTTATCGCCGGATAGCGGTCCATCCGCCGAAAGCCGAGGCCGGGAATCGACCATGCCCCGCGAGGCGGGGCATGGTTCTTGCTTGGTATTATGGCTCGGCCGAATGCTCAGCCGCGGGCGCGGCGGCCACCGCGGCGGCCCGAAGCGGCCGAGGACTGCGCGGCCGAGGCTTCGGCGAAGCTCATGCCGCCTTCGACGGCTTCCAGAACCTTCGCGAAGCGGATCCATTCGCCGCCATTGGCGTCGTGGTTCATCAGGAAGTTCGCGGCGCGGATCGCTTCCATCTCGACCTGGCGGACCGGGTTCATGATCGCCGACGTCATGCCGGCGCCGATCGCCATCGGCAGGAAGGCGGCGTTGATGCCGTGCCGGTTCGGCAGGCCGAACGAGATGTTCGACGCGCCGCAGGTCGTGTTGACGCCGAGTTCCTCGCGCAGGCGCTGCACCAGCGCGAAGACCTGGCGGCCGGCGGTTGCCATCGCGCCGACCGGCATCACCAGCGGGTCGACGACGATGTCATGCGCCGGGATGCCGAAATCGGCGGCGCGCTGCACGATCTTCTTGGCCACTTCGAAGCGGACGTTCGGGTCTTCGGAGATGCCGGTGTCGTCGTTCGAGATCGCCACGACCGGGACGTTGTACTTCTTCACCAGCGGCAGGACGAGCTCGAGCCGCTCTTCCTCGCCCGTCACCGAATTCAGGAGCGGACGGCCCTGCGCCGCCGCGAGACCGGCTTCGAGCGCGCCCGGCACCGACGAGTCGATGCAGAGCGGCACGTCGACGAGACCCTGGACGATCTCGATCATCTTGGTCATGAGCGGCGGCTCGGTTTCGTTCGGGTTGGGGTTGGAGTTGTAGACAACGCCCGCGTTCACATCGAGGACCATGGCGCCGCAGGCGACCTGCTCGAGCGCGTCCTTCTCGACGGTCGAGAAATTGCCGGCCTCGAGTTCGGCCGCGAGCTTCTTGCGGCCCGTGGGGTTGATCCGCTCGCCGATCACGCAGAAGGGCTCGTCAAAGCCGATGACGACGGTTTTCGTTTTCGATTCAATGACGGTGCGGGTCATGGTTCACCTTATCTCTTGGCTTTTCGCTTTATGGTTCAGCCCTGCGCGGCCGGGACGGCAGATTTGCCGCCACGATCGATCGCCCAGGTCGCATTCGTCTTAATGCCGCCCAGCGGGAAGAAATGCACCGATTCGATGCCGAAATCGGGATTCGCGGCCTTGTGGGCGGCGAGTTCCGACACGAAATCGTCCGGTTCATAGGGCAGGAGCAGCTTGGTCACGTCCATAGCGCGCTTCTGCAGCACCTTGAGCGAGGGCCCGACGCCGCAGGCGATGGCGAACTTGATCAGGGTCTGCAGCTTCGCGGGACCGGCGACGCCGATATGGACCGGCAGCTTGATGCCTTCGGCGTTCAGGCGGTTGACCCACGCGATCACCGGCTTCGCCTCGAAGCAGAACTGCGTGGCCATCGCCATCTTTGCGTCGGTGCGCTCCATGAAGGCCTGCTTCCAGCGCGCGGCTTCCATCACGGCCTTGTCGGAGCCGTCCGGGTCGATGTCCTTGTTGCCTTCCGGGTGACCGGCGACATGGAGCCGCTCGAAGCCGTCGAAGAGGCCGGTTTCCAGAAGCTGCATCGAGCAGTGGAAGTCGCCATGCGGCTTCTCGACGCCACCGGCGAGCATCAGTGCCTGCCTGACGTCGGCCTCGCCCTGGTAGCGGGCGATCCAGTCGGCGAGCGTCGCCTTGTCCTTGATGATCCGCGCCGGGAAGTGCGGCATCACCGGGAAGCCCTCGGCGTTGATGCGCTTGGCGGTCGCGACCATGTCCTCGATCGGCGTGCCGTCGATATGGGCGACGTAGACACGGGTGCCCTT
>JBFKMA010000056.1:0-10139 GCA_041630175.1 Albidovulum sp. | reverse complement strand
GCGTCGATTGAGCCGGCCGAGGAGAACATCCCGCCGCGGAGGCGGAAGCGGACGAAGACATCGCGGATTTCGAGAAGCGCGCTCATGCGGTTTCCTCCACTGCGAGAAGGTGGCAGGCGGCCTGATGGCCCGCGCCCGCATTCCACATCGCCGGCCGCGCGGTGCAGGCCTCGTGGCGTTTCGTGCAGCGCTCGGCGAAGATGCAGCCCTTGGGCAGATCGACGAGGTCAGGGATATTGCCGGGGATCGTCGGCAGGTTGCGCGTCTTCACCTTGATATGGCCGGGATCGCAATCAAGCAGCGCGCGGGTATAGGGATGGGCGGGCGCGTGGAACACGTCGCGGACCGAGCCCTGCTCCACCACCTCGCCGGCATACATCACCACGACCTCGTCGCAGAGTTCGGCGATCACGCCGAGATGGTGCGAGATGAAGAGGATCGAGCAGCCGATCTCGTCCTGCAACTCCTTCAGCCGCTTGATGATCTGCACTTCGAGCGTCGCGTCGAGCGCCGTCGTCGGCTCATCCGCGATCAGGAGCGACGGTTTGGCCATCAGCGCCATCGCGATCGCGATCCGCTGCCGCATGCCGCCGGAAAACTCGAACGGATACTGGTTGAGCCGCGCCTCGGGGTCGGGGATGCCCACGAGCGCCAGCATCTCGGCCGCGCGCTTCAGCTTCGCCGCCTTCGACAGCTTGTCGCGATACTGGATGTCCACCATCTGCCGGCCGACGGTCAGGACCGGGTTGTGGGTCTGCATCGGGTCCTGGAAGACCATGGAGATCGCGGTACCCCTGAGCGCCCGCATCTCGGCCTCCGACCGCGCCAGCAGGTCCTCGCCCTTGAAGCGGATCGCGCCGGACCCGACCCGGGCGTTCGGCGCCATCAGCCGGATGATCGCCGAGATCAGCGTCGACTTGCCGCAGCCCGACTCGCCGACGATGCCGACGATCCTGCGATCCGGGATCGCCATCGAGACGTTCCTGAGCGCCTTCAGCGACCCCCGCGGGGTGGAATAGCCGACCGACAGGTCGCGGATTTCGAGAATGTCTGCCATCATTTGCCTCCGCGTCCGCGCAGTTTCGGGTCGACCACGTCGCGCAGGGCCTCTCCGAGGAAGGTGAAGCCGAGCGTCGTGAGGATCAGCGGGATGCCGCCCGCGATGATCAGCCACGGCGTGTTGCGGATCAGCGCGTAGCCGTCATTGAGGAGCGAGCCCCAGGACGGCGTCGGCGGCTTCACCCCCATGCCGAGGAAGCTCAGGCCCGCCTCGAGCCCGACCACGGTCGGGATGTCCATCGCCGCCAGCACGGCGAGCGGCCCGAGGACGTTGGGCAGGATATGGATGGCCATGATCCGCGGCGTCTTGGCGCCGAGCGAGCGTTCGGCGGTGATGAACTCGGCCTCTTTCAGCGACTGGGTCAGCGTGCGCACCACGCGGCCATAGGTCGGGATTGAGGTCAGCATGATCACCACGATGACGGTGTTGAGGCTCGGTCCCACGAGGGCCACGACGGCGAGCGCGAACATCACGGTCGGAAAGGCGCGCACGGTGTCGAAGAAGAGCACGATCAGGCTGTCGAGCCATTTCGGCCCGTAACCGGCGATCATGCCCAGCAAGAGGCCGATCGCCATCGCCCCGCCAATCGTCGGCAGCGCGACCTGCAGCGCCACCCGCCCGCCCCAGATGACGCGCGAGAACGTGTCGCGGCCGATCTGGTCGGTGCCCATGAGGTGCGCGAGGTTCGGCCCCTGCAAGCGGTCGGGGATGTTCATCGCCACCGGATCATAGGGCGCGATCCAGGGCGCGAAGAGTGCCGAGGCGACGATCAGCGTCACGATCACCAGCCCGGCGAGGCCGAGCGGGTCGCGCAGCAGGTGGTGCAGGATCTCGCCCGTCTCGGAACGGGCCTTGGGCAGCTTGAGTGTGGTGTCGGTCATGGCCCCCTCCTATTTCCCGGCCCGGATGCGCGGGTCGAGGATCGCGTTGATGATGTCGGCGAGCGTCGTCGAGGCCACGAAGATCAGCGTCGAGAACAGGACCGAGCCCATCACAACCGGGTAGTTGCGGGTGGTGATGGAATCGATCACCAGCTTGCCGAGGCCGGGGCGGGAGAAGACGATCTCGGTGAACACCGCGGCCGAGAGGAGAAAGCCCATGCCGACGCCGATCACTGTGACCGTGGGCAGGATCGCCAGCCTGAGCGCGTAGCGATAGGTGATCCGGCGTTCGGGCAGGCCGAAGGCGCGGGCGGTGCGGATATGGCCCTCGCCCATCACTTCGAGCATCGAGGCGCGCACCAGCCGGGAGACGTAGCCGACCCAGGACAGGCCGATGGCGAGGCTCGGCAGCACGAGATGCCAGATCTGGTCGCCGAGATCGCCGGGCTCACCGGCGCCGATCGCGGGGAACCATTTCAGTTCGACCGAGAAGATCAGCAGCGAGTAGAGCGCGACGACGAAGGCCGGCACCGCGATCACCGAAACCGACAGGATGCCGGTCAGCCGGTCGCCGAGGGAGTTCCGGCGCACCGCCGAATAGCAGCCAAGCGCGATGCCGAGGGTCGCCGACCAGAAGATCGAGACGAGGATCAGCGTCAGCGTATGCGGGACCTGGCCGAGCACGATCGTCGTCACCGGGCGGTTGGTAAACACGTCCATGCCGAGATCGCCGCGAAGCATGTTGCCGAAGAACAGCGCGATCTGCACCGGCAGCGGCCGGTCGAGCCCCATCCGCGCCTCGAGCGCCGCGCGCAGTTCCGGCGAGGCCTTCGGGCCGAGCATCGTCGAGACCGGATCGCCGGGGATCATGTGGATGATCAGGAACAGGAGCGACACAGCGAGGACGGTGATTACCGCCGCCAGCCCCAGTCGCCTCAGAATGTAGGACAGCATGGCCTCGCCCCTCCCTCAGGTCAGCCGTTGTCAGGAAGTGAAGGGGGCGCCGGCGCACCGGCGCCCCCTTCGTTCGCAGGGAGAACTCAGGCCACGTCGAAGTAGCGGTAGAGCGCCAGCCCGTCGGGCCTGAGCGCCGGCTTGACCGTGTCGCGGTAGATCACCGGCGTCGCCTCGTGCGTAAGGAACTTGTAGGCGCCGGATTCCTCCATGAGGTTCTGGGCGCGGACATACATTTCGGCCCGCTTGGCCGGATCCGCCTCGGACTGCGCGGCGAGGTGCAACTGGTCGAACTCCTCGTTGCGGAAGCGTTCCCAGTTCCAGACGCCGGCCTGTTCGGAGATGAACCACGAGGTAGCGTAGTAGGGATCGGGCGTCATCGAGAACCGGTTGAGCACCAGTTCCAGATCCTGGCTTTCGCCGAGGCTCCAGAAGGTCGCGCCTTCGTGGAGCCGGATCTCCAGCGCGATGCCGATCGCGGCGAGATTGGCCTGGATGATCTGCGCCGCGGTGACGTTGGCGGACTTGTTCAGAACGTCGATGGCGAGCGAGACGTTCGCTTCGCCCGATTCCGCCATCAGCGCCTGCGCCTTCTCCAGATCCGCGACAACCCCGGTCAGCGAGGCTTGCCGATGGCCGGGAAGGCCCGGCGCGATGATGCCGGTCGAAGGCTCGGCCGCGCCGAAATAGGCGCCCGCCATGATCGAGGGCACGTCGATCGCATGCTGGATCGCCTGCCGCAGCTTGAGGTTCTGCAGCTTCGGATTGTCGAGATTCATGCCGACCCAGACGTAGAACAGCGACGGGAACTCCTCGAGCGTCGCGCCCTCGATCGGACTCGACTTCAGCCGTTCGACCGAGTCGAGGCTGACGCGGGTGAAGTCGATCTCGCCGGCCTCGAAGGCGATCTCGGCGGCTTTCTCGTCGTCGATATGGAAGATCTGGATCTCGTCGAAGGCGACCGGCTCGCCCTGCCAGTCGGGGTTGCGGGTCAGCGTGGTCTTCTGCTTCGGCTCCCACGACTTGTGCAGGTAGGGGCCCGAGGTCGCGACCGGCTGGGTGTCGATCTTGCCGCCGACGCTCTCGAAGGCCTTCTTCGAGACGATGTTGCCGGCGATGTAGGGCAGGGTGATGTTCCACAAGGGCTGGAACGCATTCTTCAGGACGATCGTGCCGGTGCGCTCGCCGGTCACCTCGACATGGTCCAGGGGGCCCCAGTCGGGCTTGTTGGTCGATTCCAGCGCGTCGTCGATGATCCGCTCGAACGAGAATTTCACGTCCTCGGCGGTCATCGCGCCGAAGCCGTTCGTGAAGCCGATATTGTCCTTCAGCGCGAAGTTGATATGGGTGTCGTCCGCCTGCTCGATCATCTCGGCCGCATCCAGTTGCCAGCCCCATTCGCGGCCCGGTTTGTACTGGATCAGCTTGTTGTAGATCGCGGCGTGGATCTCCTCGTCGACGACGCCCTGGCTGAAGGCCGGGTCCATCGAGCGGATGTCTGCATAGGTCCGGGTCTTGAGCGTGCCGCCGGCGGCATGGGCCGCGCGCGGCAGGCCGAACCCGCCCATCGTCGCAAGCCCGAGCGCGGTGGCGCCCTTGAGGAAGGACCGGCGCGGCAGTCCCATCCGGGTCCATTGGATATTCGAATTGCTCATTTCTCTCTCCCTGTCGTTGGCGCTTGCCACGAAATGGCTCAACCACGGCAATGAGAGCGCGTAACGAAAAGCCGCACAATTTCGCCGCACGTCGCGACCTGACGCGAGTTTGCGCTTTTCGCGCGTCAAATCGCGAACTATGCTGGCGTGAAGACGATGGCCGCAATCACTTTATTTTCGGGTCCAGGGCATGAACGACACCGACCTCGCCGACAATCTCCGGCTGCTCTGCTCGACCGAATCATCGATCTCGGAGACCTGCCGCCGGGTCGGGATGAACCGGCAGCAGTTCAACAAGTACCTGAACGGGACCTCGCGGCCCTCGGCCGGCAACCTGCGCAAGATCGCCAATTACTTCGGCGTCCGGCCGGCCGAGATGCTCCTGCCCCCCGACGAGTTCGAGATCCATCCGAGCGTCGTCCCGCGGCTGCAAGGTGCGCTTCGGGCCTCCGGCGATGCCAAGGCGTTCGACAGCGCCTTCGAACGGCAGGCCGCGCCGCTGCGGCGCTATCTCGGCTTCTACCTGAGCTACTTCTACACCGAGAGCTGGGCCAATTCGATCGTCTGCGCACTCGTGCACATCCACGAGCGCAGCGGGATCGTCCTGACCAAGACCATCGAGCGCTCCGTCGATCCCGAGGACGGCACGCTCTACCTGTCGAAATACGACGGCAAGGTCGCGCTTCTGGGCAACCGCATCTTCGTCATGGAGTTCCAGAGCCTGGCGCGCGACGCTCTGGTCGAGACCGTCCTCTATCCGGTCGGACGCGGACAGCAGACCTACCTGCGCGGCGAAACCTTCGGGATCACCAGCCGCAAGCGGACACCGTTCACCTCGCCGACGGTCTGGCGCTATCTCGGCACCACGATCGATATCCGCGCGGCCTTGCGCCAGGTCGGCCTGTACGACCGCGATTCCCCGCGGCTCGATCGCCGGGTCATCGCGAGTCTCGCCGGAAGCCGGCCATTCCCGGAATGATGTCGCGAGACGTCCCCTGCCGTGGTCAATCGCCGCGGCGCTTCGTGCAGGCGGCGATCAGGCCCCCGGTTTCGGCCATGCGTCGTTGACGGACGTGAAAAAGCCTCGTGTGAATCGGAGGAATTCCTCGTGCAGTTCGGATTTGCGCCGGTCGGCCCGATGCGCGAGCGCGATCGTGTGCGGGGCAAGATCGCCGGCGATCGGGATCATCCTGAGCGGCTTTCCGTCATATGCGCTGGCATGCGGGATGTCGGTTGCCAGAAGCCCGACCCCGAAGCCGTTCGCCACCATCGAGCGCAGCATCTCGATCGACTCCGTCTCGAAGGCGATCGCAGGATTGATCCCCTGCATCTGGGCGAGGCTGAGGAAATAGCCACGGCTATGCGGCAGGCTGATCAGGATCAGCGGGTCGGCCAAGAGGTCGGCGAGTTCGACCGCCGGCGCTTCGGCAAGCCGATGGTCGGCGCTGACCAGCCCGTAGGGGCGGATCTCGCGCAGCGGCGTGATCTCGAAGTCGCGCGGCAATCCGATACTGTAGATCAGCGCGGTTTCGATCCGGCCCGACTGGATCCATCGGAACAGGGTTTCCAGATCGGCCTCGTGGATGCGGATCTCGGCCTCGGGGCGCTCCTCCCGAAACGCCCGGACCAGCGCAGGCACATAGCGCGGCCCCAAGGTCGCGAAGCTGCCGAGATCGAGCACGGGCGCGCCCTGCCCAAGCGCGGCCTCGGCCTGCTGCCGCAGGCTCCGCATCTCCGCCAGCTTGCGCTCGCCGAAGGCGGTCGGTTCCAGGCCCTGGCCGGGTGAGCGGTAAAACAGCGGCCGGCCCAGCGCCGCCTCGATCCTGCTCACCGCAAGCGACACCGACGGCTGGGAGACGTTGAGCTGCCGGGCCGCGGCGGCAGTGCTGCCGGTCTCGGCGACGGCGATCACGTAATCGAGCTGGCGGAAGCTGACAGGTATCGGTTTCATTCATACATCTTATGAGGATTCTATATTTCTTCCTATAGGTCATCGCGCGGTATCCAGAGCCGGCAATTGAAGGAAACCGCGATGCAAGCGCCCGACCCCTCCCGCGACCTCCTGCCGCTCAGCGGCGTGCGGGTCGTCGATTTCACCCGCGTCCTCGCCGGACCCTACTGCACGGCGCTGATGGCGGATCTCGGGGCGGAGATCATCAAGATCGAATCCCCAAGCGGGGACGACTACCGCCATGTCGGGCCGTTCCGCGACGGCGAGAGCCTGCTCTTCCAGACCGTCAACCGCGGCAAGCGCTCCGTCGCGCTCGACCTGAAATCGCCGGCGGGCAAGGCCGCCGTGACGGAACTGATCGGCACGGCCGACGTGGTGATCGAGAACTTCCGACCCGGCGTGATGGACAAGCTTGGCCTGGGTCCCGACAGTCTGCGCAAGGCCTATCCCGCACTGGTCTATGTCTCGGTGTCCGGCTTCGGCCAGACCGGCCCGAATGCCGCGAAGCCGGCCTACGACATCATAGTTCAGGCGATGAGCGGTCTGATGGACGTGACCGGCGAACCCGAGGCGCCGCCGACGATGGTCGGCGAGGCACTGGCCGACGTGGCCGGCGGGCTGTTCGCGGCCTTCGGCACGATGGTGGCGCTGTTCGACCGCAGCCGCACCGGCCGGGGGCGGCATGTGGACCTCGCGCTGTTCGATGCGCTTTTGTCGATGATGCCGGTCGTGGCCTGCCGCACCCTGCTGGGCGAAGGGCCGGTGACGCGCAGCGGCAACCGCCACGCGCTTTCGGCGCCTTTCGGCGTCTATCGGGGGCAGGACGGATACTTCGCCGTCGCGGTCCTGAACAACGGCCTGTTCGAGACGTTCTGCACGGCGCTCGACCTTCCCGGACTGGCGCAGGATCCGCGGTTCGCGTCCGATGTCCTGCGCCGCCGCAATGAGCCGGCGCTGGCGGCGATCATCGAGAACTGGGCCGGGTGCCGGACCGTCGCCGAGGTCGTGTCCACGCTCGAAGCGGCCCGCATCCCGGTGTCGCGCATCGACAGCGCCGCGCAGGCCTGGAACTCGCCGCAGGCCGAGGCGCGCGGCCTCGCGTCGGCCGTCGATCATCCGGTGCTGGGGCACCTCGACCTGCCGGAACAGCCGATCCATTTCAGCGGCGCGCCGCGCGGCGGGCGCCGCGCCGCCCCGGCGCTGAATGCCGATGCGGACGCGGTGCTGATCCGGGCGGCGAAAGGAGCACGGTCATGACCCACTATCCGATGCGCGATGACGAGCGCGCCGTCATCGACCAGATCGAACGTTTCGCGTCCGACGTGCTCGCCCCGGAGGCCGCCCGGATCGACGAGGAGGCCGTTTCGGCCACGCTGCACCTGCCGAAGATGGCCGAGCTTGGCCTGATGGGGCTGAACCTGCCCGAGGAATATGGCGGGCTCGGGCTTTCGGGACCGGCGCTCTACCGCGCCGTCGAGGTGATCGCCGGGGCCTGCGGATCGACCGCCTCGATGCTGACGGCGCATTTTCTGGCGACCGACTCGATCCTCATCGCGGGAAGCGAGGCGCAGAAGGCGCGGTTCCTGCCTGCCGCCGCCGAGGGCCGCGCGCTCGGCGCTTTCGCGCTGACCGAACCGCAGGCGGGTTCGAACCCGGCCGACATGGCCACCCATGCCGTGCGCGACGGCGATGGCTACCGCATCAGGGGCGCGAAGTGCTTCATCTCGAACGCAGGGCAGGCCGACTTCATCGTGCTCTACGCCAAGACCGACCGCGATGCGGGCGCCCGCGGGATCAGCGCTTTCGTGATCGAGCCGAAGCGGGCCGAAGGCGTCGATATCGCACCGGCAGAACGCACGATGGGGCTGCGCGGCGGGCATGTCTTCGGGATCTCCCTGGAGTGTCGCCTGCCGGCGGAGAACCGGCTCGGCGACGAGGGCTCCGGGTTCCGAACCGCGATGAAGGTGCTCGACAACGGCCGGATCGAGGTCGCCGCGCAGGCCACCGGCATCGCCGCCGCGGCGCTGGAGGCCGCCATCTCCTACGCGAAGGAGCGCCGGATTGCCGGGCATCCGATCGCGGAGTTCCAGGGTTTGCAGTGGATGCTTGCCGACTGCGCCACCGATCTTGAGGCCGCCCGGGCGTTGTCGATGCAAGCTGCGATCAAGCGCGGCACGAATGCGCGCTACTCTTCGGAATCGGCCTTCGCGAAGCTCTTCGCCTCCGAGGCCGCCTGGCGCATCGCCGACAGGGCGCTGCAGGTCCACGGCGGCTACGGCTATACCCGCGACTTCCCGCTTGAACGCTACCTCCGGGACCTGCGGATCTTCCGGATCTACGAGGGCTCCTCGGAGATCCAGCGAACGATCATTGCCAGGGGCCTGCTGGCCTGATCGCCATATGGCGCAACGTCAAGGCTCACGGCATGTCTTCGCCCTGCGTCCGGCCCCTCCTACACCAGCTGTTGCACAAGCGTGATCGACCCGCACCTTGGGTCGTGCCTATACTGGTGCGGCTAGCAGCGAAGGAAGTCCCATGCGCCTGACCCTTGCTCTCGTCCTTGCCCTTCTGCCGGCGGCGCCCGCCTCTGCCTTCCTGGCCCAGAACGGTCTCGTGGTCGAACCCGCGGGTGCGGGCGACTTCTACGTGCCCTATCGCGGCAGCGTGCGGCTCACCGATTTCTGGTGCGCGGCGGGAGATTATGGGGTGCGGGTGCTGCATCTGCCGCCCGGGCAGCTCATCTACCGCGCCTCCGAGCCGCCGCGACGCTCGGGCGAGGGCATCCGCTTCACGCTGCGGCCCGGGGCGGCGGCGAGTTCGTCGGGGCTGGTGCAACTCGGCGGACACCGCGCCGGCCTCACGGCGCGGGCGGCGCAGGCGCATTGCAGGATCCGCCTCCACGATCGCGACAACTGAGCGCCGGCGCTTCCCAACCATGCGAAAGAAGTCGCGGATACGCTCAATTCCAACGACTTGCACGTTCTTTCTGGCGTGAAGCTGCAGGGGCACCCTCAGCCAAGCTTCTCGCGGAAGAAGTCGATGGTCCGGCTCCAGGACAGTTCCGCCGCGGTCGCGTCGTAGCGGGGGGTGGAATCGTTGTGGAAGCCGTGATGGACGCCCTCGTAGATGAAAGCCTGATACTCGGTCCCGGCCGCCTTCAGCGCCGCCTCGTAGTCCGGCCAGCCCGCATTGACCCGCTCGTCCAGGCCGGCGTAGTGGAGCATCAGGGCCGCCCTGATCCGCGGCACGTCCTCCGCCGCGGGCTGGCGGCCGTAGAACGGCGCGGCGGCCTTCAGCTCCGGATAGGCCACGGCCGCGGCATTGGCGACGCCGCCGCCATAGCAGAAGCCGGTGATCCCGACATTGCCGGTCGAGGCCTCGTGCGCCATCAGGAACTCCACGGCGGCGAAGAAGTCGTTCATCAGCTTCGCCCTGTCGACGGTTCTCTGCAACTCCCGCCCCGCGTCTTCGTTGCCGGGATAGCCCCCGACCGAACTCAGCCCGTCCGGCGCCAGCGCCAGGAAGCCCGCCTTCGTCAGCCGCCGCGCGACATCCTCGATATAGGGATTGAGCCCGCGGTTCTCGTGCACGACCACGACGGCGGGAAACGGCCCCTCGGAGCCGGTCGGCCGGACCAG